>NZ_JBIQEC010000035.1:0-13927 GCF_045370505.1 Moraxella sp. 179-F 1C4 NHS
TTAATTTAAGTTGTTGTTTTTACTACAGTTTGTGGCTGTAGTCGCTGCCAGTGAGTGCGTATTATACGCTTTTCTTTCCCCCTGTCAATACCACTACGAAAAGTTTTTTGATTTATTTTCAAATTAGTTTTTTATAGTTAAAGATAAGAATACTTACACTCATCAATATACTGGTTGCCAGAGTGATTAAGACAATTTTGGCTAGTTCTGGCGCTAGTGCCTTTGAGGGGATATTTTCATCACTATAATGACGAACCATTTTAAGATGTTTGGCAATCGGAGAGATTAGAATAAATAGACTTAAATAGATAAAAATTTTGTCGCAAGGTCACAAAGGTAATTAGTAAAAAGTAAGCACCCAACAACATAAACCGATACAGGTGGCTCATGTTTTCTTTGCCTAAGGTGGTGGCAAGGGTATTTTTACCAGCGTGTGTATCTGTGTCAAAATCCCGCATATTGTTAATCATCAATACGCAAGTGCATAGCAGTCCGCTCACCACCGCAGCAATAATATCCATCACGCGGATAAATTGTGTTTGTAGGTACACGCCCCCTAGTACATTAACTAAGCCGAAGAATAAAAATACTGCTATTTCGCCTTTGACATTGTACCCATAGGGGTTTTTACCCATGGTATAGGTCACTGCGGCAATAATCGCGATGATGCCCAATGCTAAGAAGGTGAAGAAATCGGTCAGACTGTTAAAGCTCAGCCAAAGTAAGCCAATACCGCAGCCAAAAATAAACAGTGCCCAACTTATGATTAATTTTTTAAGGGTACTGGGATTGATTGTCCCTTGGGCAGTCTGTCTGTCGAGTCGATGGGCATCCGTACCCCGCATGCCATCGCCATAGTCGTTGGCTAAATTGGATAAAATTTGTAAGCCTAAGGCAACCCAAAGGCTTAGCAAAAAGATTTGCCAATTTTTGGTTTCGAAGCTGCCAATACGCGAGTATGCCAACGCATTGGCTACTATAATGCCAGCCACCGCTAGTGGATAAGTGCGTGGGCGAGTCGCTTGCCAAAATGCTTGTAAAAATTTGACCATCACTCACTCGAAACCTTGTATCACCAATCGCAACATCTAAATGGATTTAGCCATTTGGATGTACGTTTACCAATGATGCGGGTTTTATGTTGATTTTTTTAGACCTGCTTGCGCCAACAATGCACCTAAGCTACCGATTTTTTGCGGTTTGTCGGCTGCTTGGTTTTGCGGTTTAACGGCTTTGTCACTACGTTGGGGTTTGCCCGAATGTTTGGCTGATTTGCTGCCGCGCTCGCTATGGTCTGCGTGTTTTTTCGCCGTACCACCCACTGATTGGTTGGTATTTTTTGCTTTATTAGCGGGTGCTTTTTCAGCAGGTCTGGCTGCCATTGGGGTATTTGACTTCATGCTAAAGCCCACGCGTTTACGCTCTGCATCCACTGAAATCACGCGAACGGTGACGATATCACCTGGTTTGACATGATTTAACGGATCGGCGATAAATTCGTTACCCATCTCTGAGATATGTACCAAGCCATCTTGATGTACGCCAACATCAACAAAACAACCAAAACTTGTCACATTGGTAACCACGCCTTCAAGCGTCATGCCTTCGGTTAAATCGTTGAGGCTATTGACATCGTCACGGAACTGCGCTGTTTTAAAGCTCGGTCTTGGATCGTGTGCAGGTTTGGCTAATTCTTGTTTGATGGCCGCGGCTTTCAGCGTTGCTTGCTCGGTATCATTAACCTCATCGTTTGCGGCAGCGATAAGTGAAGCGGTCAGATTGTTAAGCACTGACTCGTCACCTAGCACATCGTTGAGATTGTTGTCAGTTGAAGCCAGCCATTGTTTGACCATCTCGTAGTTTTCTGGGTGTAAGCCTGTTGCATCTAACGGCTCATCACCGCCACGAATGCGTAAAAAACCTGCCGCTTGTTCAAAAGTTTTGGCACCCAATCTTGGCACATTTTTGAGCTGTTCACGGTTGGCAAAGGCGCCGTGTTCGTTGCGGTAGTTGACAATTTGCTGCGCTACATTGACATTGAGACCTGCGATATAAGATAAAATCGCAGGACTTGCGGTATTGACGTCTACGCCCACCGCATTCACACAGTCTTGCGTGACTTTGGTTAAACTATCGGCTAGCTGCGTTTGGTTGACGTCATGCTGATATTGACCCACGCCAATGGCTTTGGGATCGACTTTAACCAACTCAGACAAGGGATCTTGCAAACGACGGGCAATCGATACTGCCCCACGAATGGATACATCAAGCTCTTGTAATTCTTGCGATGCCAGTTCGCTCGCTGAGTACACAGACGCACCAGACTCATTGACCACCACAGGCACGGCTTTGATATCCCCGTTTCCTTGAGCGCTGTTTTCTGCCAAAATTTCTTTGATTAAGGCATCTGTCTCACGGCTAGCCGTACCATTACCAATGGCGATTAAATTCACATGGTGGTTTTTGAGTAAATCGGCAATGGTTTGTTTGGCTTCATCGACCTTATTGTCTGGGGCAAATGGATACACCGTTGCAATCGCAAAACTATCATCGCTATTTTTGGCAACATGACCTAGGCTATCAACCACGGCCATTTTGACGCCATGACGGATACCGGGATCGACGCCTAGAATCGTTTTTTGACCCGCTGGCGCTGCCATCAATAGATGCTGTAAATTGTTTGCAAACACGTCAATTGCTGCGGATTCAGCCGTTAAGCGTTTTTCTGTGAGCAAACGATGCTCAATATGCGGGCGCCATTTATCCAACCACAGTTTTTTGCCCAGTGACAATAAAAACTGTTGACGCTCACTAGGCTCGGCAGCTGTTAAGTTAAATGCGTGATTAATTTGTTCAATGAATGGTGCATCATCGCCTTCAATGGCAATCGTCAGTACGTTGTCTTGGCGACCGCGTAGCATCGCTAATAATCGATGATTGGGTAGACGCGCCAAGCTTTCAGCGTGGTCAAAATAGTCTTTGTATTTTTCGCCGACTTCCCGTTTTTCTTCGCCCACTAAACGGCTATGAATTTGGGCGATTTTACCAAAGCCGACGCGCAGTTTATCGAGTAGGTCAAGCTGCTGTGTCCACTCATCGATAATAATGGCGCCGATGCCTGATAGCTGTTTTTCTTTATCTTCAAAAATTGACGCTTCGGCTTCGCCGTTTTCATTCTGTACAGGCGCTGGCGCTTGATAATCTGATAATGCTGCGGCTGGGCTTACCGAGTCATTTAAAACCGCCAAGGCAATTGGCTCAAGTCCTGCTTCACGCGCTTGGGTTGCCAATGAGCGGCGGCGCGGACGATACGGCAAATAAATGTCTTCTAATTCAAGTTTGGATGCCGCTT
Organism: Moraxella sp. 179-F 1C4 NHS; assembly: GCF_045370505.1. Classification (NCBI taxonomy): domain Bacteria; kingdom Pseudomonadati; phylum Pseudomonadota; class Gammaproteobacteria; order Moraxellales; family Moraxellaceae; genus Moraxella; species Moraxella sp. 179-F 1C4 NHS. The sequence continues at coordinate 3,353 of NZ_JBIQEC010000035.1, forward strand.
GATTGATGCGTTCACTCAATTCATCGGTCAGCTTATTTTGTGAGGTCAACAGCTCAATGATTTTTTGGCGGCGAATGGCCATATCTCGTTCATAGCTGAGCGATTTTTCCAGACTACGCAACTGTACGTCATCGAGCCCGCCGGTTTGGTCTTTACGATAGCGGGCAATAAACGGAATCGTCGCCCCATCATCGTAGAGTTTGACGAATGCCATCATTTGGTTGAGTTTGATACCAAGATTGGCAGCTAATTTTTGATAAATGGCTTGCTGGACTTGCTCAGAGAGTACATCTACCGCTGGATTAGCCGCAATGGCAGTAACGTTTGTAGTCATATTTTTGCCTAACACTTATAAGGATGAACTCATAACTTCAGAGTTCACGCATTATAACAAAACAATACAAAAAGATAATAGGTAAACGCCATTTTAACAAAAATCTTTAGTAAGTTTTTACCTTGCCAGTCCTATGGCTGTCGTTAGACTAAAATTTTGCTAAGTAATGACTATATAATGGATGGCTACCCTATCAGCTAACGTCGCATTTTTAGCAAAATCACTACAGCAATCGACACATTTTTTTGCTTTAATAACCGCATAACCACGCAAATTTAGCTGAATAATAAGATTGATAATGCTTGCAAGTTGTAACCAATCGTTTCAAAATACCCTTATCAGTCCCTAATAAAAATTTTTATACCCATATATTTTATAACATTACCTGTCCTAACTATTAATTATAAGGTTCAGTTCAGCACGCTAATGGAAGATATTTAGCGTTTATAAAAACAATTGGGTATTTATAAAAACTGTGTAGTGAAAATAACATTCGAGTGAAAATAACATTCGAGTGAAAATAACATTCGAGTGAAAATAACATTAATGATAGGAATATTGGTGATAGGAATATCGACGATAAAAATGAGGAAAATAATCAATGAGTGATGACATTAACCCCACTGTAGAATCTACCCCCAATCCATCAGCCGCCGGCGATATGAATCAGCGCATTTTGGTCGTTGATGATGATGCGCGCCTTCGCACTTTGCTGCAACGTTTCTTAGAAGACGATGGTTATATTGTACGTACTGCGCATGACGGCAACCAAATGGACAAATTGATGCAGCGTGAATTATTTTCGCTGATTGTGCTTGATTTGATGCTACCTAACGAAGACGGTATCAGTATTTGCCATCGCTTACGCGCAGAAAACTCCGATATTCCGATTATTATGTTGACCGCTAAAGGTTCCGATGCCGATCGTATCGCAGGACTTGAAGCAGGCGCGGATGATTATTTGCCAAAACCCTTTAACCCCAAAGAATTATTGGCACGTATTAAAGCCGTGTTGCGTCGGCAAACGCGTGAATTGCCAGGTGCACCCAGTCAGCAAATGGAAGTGGTCGAATTTGGCTCATGGACATTAGATTTATCAACGCGTACCCTAAAACGTGATGGCAATATCGTGACCTTAACCACGGGTGAATTTAGTGTATTAAAGGCTTTGGTACAACATCCCCGTGAGCCATTAACGCGTGATAAACTGATGAATTTGGCACGCGGCCGTGAATGGGGCGCGATGGAGCGCTCAATTGATGTGCAAGTATCGCGTTTACGCCGTCTTATCGAAGATAACCCTTCGCAAGCGCGCTATATCCAAACCGTTTGGGGCGTAGGCTACGTGTTTGTACCCGATGGCGCAGAAAGCTAAACGAGCCCTATTTAAAAGAGCGGATTAAAAAAGCCAATTAGAATAGCGGACTAAAAAAAATAGGTTAACAGAGTTAAGAACTTATATGATAAAACCGTTGATTGTAAATACAGCCTGTCACCTGGTGATGGGCTTTTTAGGTTCTGGAAAAACCAGTTTTATCAATGCCTGTATCGCGCATTTTCAACACCAAGAAAAGTGGGCGATTTTGGTCAATGAAGCGGGTCAAATCGGTATTGATGAAAAGCTATTGACGGGTAATGCTGACCATGATTTAGCGATTCGCCAAGTATCTGGTGGCTGTATCTGCTGTACGTCGCAACTGCCGCTACAGATTGCGCTCGCTCGCTTGACTTCTGAGTATAGACCTGACCGATTATGGATTGAGCCGACAGGGCTTGCACACCCGCGAGAGCTGATTGAGCAGCTATCTGCCCCGCATTGGCAAACGGCGCTGTCGCTAAAATCCGCCATCAGTATCGTCAATGCGCGTCATTGGCAAGATGCCCGTTATCGTGACAATGAAGGCTACCAAGCCCATGTGCGATTTTGTGATTCGCTGGTGATTAATCGATTTCATGAGTTGGATGACACCCAAAAAACCCAACTGACCGCATGGGTAAAGGGCTTGAATCCTAAAGCAAAATTGATTTGGCAAGCAGAACAAACGCTGAGCGAAGACAATCTGCGGCAATTGCAACAAGCGCTCAAGCAATCAAGCCAAGTACTTGCCAAGCATAGCCACTACCAACAAATTAGCTTAACAAGCTTTGCTCAGTCCCCTACTCCACCCACCATCCAAGCCGACCCGACCCAATCACCAACAGCTGCCAATGATGATTTGCCATTTCGCTATCATGATGTGCAAAACGGCTATCAAATCATCGGCTGGCGGGTGTCAGCCGACTGGACAATTGATATGACTGTGCTGATGGAATGGCTTTTGGCACTGCCCAACTGGCAACGTATTAAATCGGTGGTTCATATCAAACATACGTATGATGAGCAATGGCAAACCATGAATTTTACCCCTGATTCGCTCGATTTAGTGGCCTGTGAGCCACAAACCGATAACCGTATTGAAGTGATTTTTTTGGATAACACTATCGAATTGGATTTCGATAGGCTCGATACTGAGCTGATGATGATGTTTGGGCATATCCGTTAAGCTTATGGTTAATAGATAGCCCATTTTATTGTCTATTTTTTTGATTTTGCGGCTGTTTTTTTCATTAATTATGTGGCGTTAACATCGGGCGTGATACGGATGATAGTTTCATTTTCAAGGTTCTTTTCTTGCATATCAAACCCTGTATGAGTGATGGTAAGCAAGCTACTCACGCGCGTCCCATAGCTACTTCCTAGCAACTTATCGAGGCGATTGGCAGGAATAAAGATGGAAGACAATGCCAACTCTGTCTCCATATCTAAACCTGTATCAGGTAGCTGGGTGATAGGCGCTTGTTCACGGTCTTGCAGTATCTCAAATGCCAGCGGTTGCCAATCCTCATGCCCAGCAAGCAGCGGCAACAACTCTTGTCGTACTCGCTTGCGCAGTTTCTGCGTTTTAAACCATGCCGTATTTGGTTGACCATTGGATAATACGTATAAGCCTTTTGCCAATACCTCGATGCCATACCCTTTATTATTAAGCAGCACCGCTTGCTGCCGATCGCCGATGACTAGATTGAACCCATCGTAGCAGGGCAAATCAATTTGCCTTGCGAAAGCTAGCGGCGACCAATCACCGCTCAAATAATCAAGGATTAACTGACCGCGGGAGGTGGCAAAGACAGGCTTATCTTTGATAATCTCTCGGTAGTTTAAAATCACCCCCCAGCGCCCATGCACAGGATCGATACCCAACCAAGTGCCCCCTGCTTGCGCATCTTGCCCCGCGATGATTTTTTTTCCATTCGGCAATTGCCATTCATGTAGTGCGCGCGTAGGACGCTGCAAAAATTCATCGCGATTGGATAATAGCACCAAGGGTTTATCCTCAAACAGCTGCCAAGCCAACGCCACAATGCACATACTTTATTCCTTCTAACTGGTTACCATGCCATCGCCCATTGAATTCTGCATCAGCTCGATTGCTCATTCAATAGCTTAGCAGCCAAAACTTTTTTGGCAATCACCAAATCGTCATATTGTTCATTTATGATAAAAAAGCTAAAAAACTGCAGTTTTAAACGATTGTTGCCCTTGTGAATGAGCTTATGACGCCAATTAGCATTGTGATTATTACCCTAAACGAAGCCGAACGTATCGGTAATATTTTGCGTGACTTAGCCCAGCAAAGCTACCAAAATTTTGAAGTCATTGTGGTGGATTCCAACAGCGAAGATGACACCTGTCAAATTGCAGCCAGTTTTCGCCACCAGTTGCCCGCGATAAGCGTACATAAAATGTCAAAGCGTGGCGTCAGCTTGGGTCGTAATACAGGGGCAAGCTTAGCCAAAAATGAACGAATACTGTTCCTAGATGCCGATGTGCGGCTGGATGCAGACTTTTTGCAAAAAGCCACTCAATTATTGGATAAAAAATCCTTGAAAGTAGCCGGTGTATACATGAATGCTGACCACCTAAAACCTTGGTTTACAGTGGGTTATCTGCTATTTAACATAGGTATTTTTGTTAGCCAATTTTTATCGCCAACGGCGGTCGGTGCGTGTATTTTTTCCAGTAAATCCGTGCATGACCAATTGGGCGGCTTTGATGAGTCTATCACCTTGTGTGAAGATTGTGACTATGTCAATCGCGCCAAAAAAATCACCCGTTATCAGATGCTACCGCTCACCTTTCGCTTTGACCCGCGCCGCTTGCAGCAAGATGGCTACTTTAATACGGGCTGGAAATACCTGCATGCCAATTTATATCGTTTTTTTATTGGCGAAATCCGTGATAACAAAATCCGTTACCAGTTTGGGCATTACCATACCCCAAAAAAATAGCGTCGGTGGTGACGCTATTTTTTGCAAGGTTTTAGGAGCTTGCCCTATGCTTTATCGTCCTTTAAACTCAGCAGGACGCTTTTGCATAAAGGCGGTAATCCCTTCTTTAAAGTCTTCACTGGTCGCCATTTGCATTTGGTAAATTACCTCTTGGTCTAGCGCGATATCTAGTCCTGCAAATGCCACTTGATTAATCGATTGCTTCATTGCCGCCAGTGCCAAGGTTGGCAAGCTTGTGAGGCGGTCGGTCAGTTTTTTCACTGCCGCATCAAGCGCATCTTGACTCACCAGCGCATTCACCAGTCCCAAATCTGCTGCCTTTTGCGCGGTGATTTGCTCACCTAACATCACAAGCTCAGTGGTCTTTGCCGCCCCAATCAACTGAGATAACAGATAAATACCACCACCATCAGGCACTAGCCCGATATTGACAAAGGCTTGTAAAAATTTAGCATTGTCACTGGCGACGCGAAAATCACACGCTAACGCGATATTCATGCCTGCGCCCGCACACGCGCCATTGATACGCGCGATAATCGGCTTGCTGATTTTGCGGATACGGCGCGTAATATCCGCAATCCCAATGGTCAGGCTGTGCGACATTTTCAGTAGGTTTTCGCGGTTATCTGCGCCTGATACCATCTCGCGAATATCACCACCGCTAGAAAATCCCTTGCCCGCGCCTGTGATGACAATCACTTTGGCGGCTGTGTCGTATTGTGCGTAATCAAGGGCTTGATAAAGCTCGGATTTCATCACGCTACTGAGCGCATTGAGTGATGCTGGATCATTGAGGGTAATCGTCGCAACACTATCTGCAACATCATACGTGACTTTTTGAAAGGTGGGTTGTTGTGTTTGGGTTGCCGTCATGGGTCATCCTTATACCAAAAAACTAAATACCAAAAAAATAGTTACAATGAACCACTTCATCTTACCGAAATTATTTTTTTTTGGGAAATAAAACGCGACTTGTAAGGTCAACAATCCAAACCCGACCACAAAATTTTTACAATTTTCAAAATTTCTGTATTGACAGAAATATATAAAAAGCTCAAAATAATTAAAAATTGATTCATATATAAGGCTAAAAAGTGCAACTCACACCTACCATGGAAAAATTTGTCTTACACTGGGGCGAAATGGGCAATAAATGGGGCGTAAACCGTACCGTTGCCCAGATTCATGCCTTGTTATTTTTGGCAGGCAAGCCGATGAATGCCGAAGAAATCCAAGAAACCTTAGGCGTGGCGCGTTCAAATGTGAGTAATAGTATCAAGGAATTACAGAGCTTAAATTTGGTACAAACGGTCCATACGCTCGGTGATAGACGCGATTATTTCACCACGGGCACGGATGTGTGGGAATTGGCTAAGGTGATTGTCGAAGAACGCTATCGCCGAGAGCTTGCGCCGACGGTTGGATTCTTGGCGGATTTAATCAATGAGCCAGAATTTGCCACAGAAAGTAAAGACATACAGCAACGTATCAAAGACACCTACCAATTTGTCGATACGCTGACGAGTTGGGCGAACGAGATGCTAAAACTTTCGTCCACTACGCTCAATCGTATCCTAAAGCTTGGGGCAACGATTCAGAAGTTTTTGAAATGATGGATTGGGACAATGACTGCAACATATCCGACTGGCAAAGTTTTAACCTGTTATGCTGTATAGTTGGCGGTTTAAGTAGTGTAATCGTTGGCAAATTGGTTTTACCAAAAAGCTAAAAATTTTACCCATAAATTTCAGTTTTGACAGAAAAAAGGAAAGAAATGATGAAAATACTTATCACAGGCGGTTCAGGATTTTTAGGCATAGCGTTAACACAATCGTTAAAAACCCATGGCGTAAAAGGTGACACTGCGTCAGTCACTTGGGTATCTCGTTCTGTAGAAAAAGAGAAAACCAAAAATATCGCAGACGACGTTATTAGCTATGACGATCTTGCCAGCACCGATCAGACGTATGATGTCATCATCAATCTAGCAGGTGCGGGTATTGCCGACAGCCGTTGGACGGAGGCACGTAAGCAAGAATTGTTTGATAGTCGCCTAAAACCCACACAAGCGGTAATTGATTATATTGAGCGAGTCGGCAACAAGCCAAAACTATTGATTAGCGGCTCAGCCATCGGTTGGTACGGTATCCAAAAGGAAAACGACCCAACTGCGCTTGATGAAACCAGCCCCGTGACAAAAACCGACTTCGCTCACGAAATTTGTCAGGCATGGGAGCAGCTAGCTTTGACTGCCCAAGATACTGCAAAATATGCCGTAACAGATGCTGTGCCAGTTGCGATTGTGCGCACAGGGGTGGTGATGGCGCCCGAGGGGGGTATGGTTGGGCGACTGATTACCCCATTTAAAATGGGCACCGGTGGTAAGCTTGGCAATGGTCAGCAAATCATGAGCTGGATTAGCCGTAGTGATTGGGTGCGCGCGGTGATTTTTATCATTGAACAAAACCTGACTCACACCCTGCCCCCTCAGCAAATTTACAATTTAACCAATCCAACGCCTATTAGCAATGCTGCATTTACCGATGCGATGGGCACTTGGTTGCACCGCCCCACTGTGATGACCCTGCCCGCCTTTGTGGTCAAGACCATGTTTGGTGAAATGTCGACGTTACTGTTGGATGGGCAACGCGTTGTGCCCACAGCGTTACTGGATAAAGGTTTTGAATTTAACGACTTGACCGTATTAGATGCCCTAAAAAGCTAATCTTCGGAGACTGTTAATATGATTACCATGTACTATGATGATACCTGCCCTGTCTGCCGTACCGAAGCCTTGCATATGGCAGAGAAAAAACCTGACGCCATTCGCATCGTTCCGATTGATGACGCACGTGACGAACTTGCCAAATTTGGTATTAGCGAAGATGAGGCGATGACTTATCTGTGTGTGCAAGATAAACAAGGGAACATACAAAAAGGCATGGATGCTGTACGACTGCTATACAAAACCGCACAACTGCCATTTGCAACCGTGTTTGAATGGCCTGTGGTGAAACAAGCCAGTGATATGATTTATCCTATTTTTGCGCGACATCGCAACTGTGTACCCAACTGGATGACCCAACTTGTCTATGGTAAAGTCGCAGCAGACTGCAAAGACGGTATGTGTAGAACTCGAGGCAAATAAATGCCGTTTGGTTTAAATGGCGGTATGTACGCTCAATGATTTATTTATCATGGATAGCTTGATAATTTTTAATGGTCATTGGGCGTTACAGTCATGATGGTGCAATCATGATTAGGCACAATGATTATTAGTCACGCTTATGAGTATCAAGTTATATCTAATAATTTTGGGTACGTTGATAACCTTGTCACTAATTTTCAACTAACATTCTACAATTTTTTTACAGTTTGAGAAAAAACAGCTAGATTTTTTAACAATTTTCATTTAATAATAGCAACTAATCAGGAAGATGAGATTGTTTGTATCATTTAAGACAATCTATTACGTTTAGCATAGCGGATTTGCTTCACCATATTTTGTCTACTGTTATTGTCACCCAATCGCTATCTTCCTTGTCGGTTTTGACACTGATTGTTGAATTAATCATCAATGAGTTGTCTTTTTCATTCATTTACAAGGAGCGTTATCATGGATGAGGCACAAATTCAGCGTATCATTAATCATTCTGAGTTCCAAAGCATGGCAAAGAGAAAAACAAGCCTAGGACTTACTTTTTCTATCATTACTTTAATTGTGTGGTTTGGTTATCTATTACTTGTGGGCTTTGATCCTGAAATGTTTGCTGCGCCACTGTCAGCAGGCTCGACTATCCCTATTGGCTTTTACATTGTTGTTGCCATTATGATTTTTGTACCAGTCATCACTTGGATATATGTCAGCAAAGCAAACGGCGAATTTGACACGATGACTCGTAAAGTAATCGATGATATCAACAGTGGTAAAGTATAACCTCACAGGGATTGTGTTGGGTTTTCAATTTTAAAATTGTGCTTTTTATAACAATTTTGACATCATTTTTGACACCATGGAGGGTGGCATGTTAAAACAACAATATAACGGCCTGGCTGTTAAAGGCTTGCACAAGCGTATCGGCAAGGTTTCAACTGCCGTAAGCTTGACGCTAGTGGGTCTGATGGCACAGATGCCAGCATGGGCAGCGGGCGCCCTAGAAGGCGAAGTAAAAAAACAACCGCTGAATATCTCAGCCATTATCATGTTCTTGATTTTCGTTTTTGCAACACTCGGTATTACTTACTGGGCATCAAAAAAAAACAAAACCGCAAGCGACTTCTATACCGCGGGCGGCGGTATCTCAGGTACCAAAAACGGGATTGCTATTGCCGGGGACTATATGTCAGCGGTAACCTTTTTGGGGTTATCGAGTATGGTTTTTACCGTCGGTTATGATGGCATGATTTATACGCTAGCCTTCTTGATTGGCTGGCCAATTATTTTATTCTTAATCGCTGAGCGGCTACGTAACTTGGGTAAATTTACCTTCGCAGATGTGGCATCTTATCGTTTTTCCCAAACCCCAGTACGTATTTTTGCGGCATCCGGTACCTTGGTCGTCGTCGCGCTATACTTGGTTGCGCAGATGGTTGGTGCGGGTAAACTGGTTCAGTTATTATTTGGATTAGATTATATTTACGCAGTAATCATCGTTGGTGTGTTAATGATGGTTTATGTATTGTTTGGCGGTATGCTAGCCACCACTTGGGTGCAGATTATCAAAGCAGTTTTATTGATGTCGGGTGCGACTTTCATGGCCCTTATGGTAATGAACCATGTTGGCTTTAGTTTTGAAAATTTATTCAAGTCAGCCGTCGCTGCCCATAGCAAACACGAATCAATTTTGTCGCCTGGTAAGTTGGTCAATAACCCCATTGAATCTATCTCATTAGGTTTGGGTCTATTGTTTGGTACAGCAGGTTTACCACACGTATTGATGCGTTTCTTTACGGTGCCAGATGCCAAAGCTGCGCGTAAATCAGTGTTGGTGGCAGCAAGCTGTATTTCATACGTATTCTTCTTAATTGTCATTATTGGCTTGGGTGCCATCGTTATCTTAGCTGAACATCCAGATTATTTCACGACAGTGGTTAAAGATGGCGTAAGCTCACAAGCACTCATCGGTGGTGCCAACATGGCAGCGATTCACTTGTCCCATGCCGTGGGTGGTAACCTATTCTTAGGCTTTATCTCGGCGGTTGCTTTTGCGACTATCCTAGCGGTTGTGGCAGGTTTGACGTTATCAGGCGCCTCAGCGGTCAGCCATGACTTGTATGCTAGTGTTATCAGAAAAGGTCAAGCGAGACCTGAAGAAGAGATGCGTGCATCAAAAATTACCGTGGTTGCGTTAAGTCTATTGTCAATCGTGACCGGTATTATCTTTGAAAATCAAAACCTTGCGTTCATTGCAAGTTTGGTATTTGCGGTCGCGGCATCCGCCAACTTCCCGATTCTTTTCTTAGCGATGTTCTGGCGTGGTCTAACCACGCGTGGTGCGGTAATCGGTGGGTTTGCAGGCTTAGCAGTCGCAGTGTTACTGATTATCTTAGGACCTGCGGTTTGGGTAGATATCATGAAACACGAATCACCCGCTTTCCCCTACAAAAACGTGGCGTTATTTAGTATGCCTGTGACCTTCATTCTAGCGTGGATCGCATCTATCACTGATAACTCACCACGCGCTCAGCTAGATAGAAAAGGCTTTGATGCACAGTATGTACGTTCATTAACCGGTATCGGTGCGTCAGGTGCATCTGACCACTAATCCAATGTTCAATAACAAATACCGCTTGCAATAAGCGGTATTTTTTTATATGGGATTTTTTATAAAACCTATTAGGCTGTGTCCCCAATTCAAAAACGAGATAAAAAGTGCCAAAATATGCCTAAATCTATAGCATTTAGAATAGGA
>NZ_JBIQEC010000036.1:0-12942 GCF_045370505.1 Moraxella sp. 179-F 1C4 NHS
AGATAGACCTCTTTTCTTAAGGGCTATTCTATCTTATTTGCTGCAATTTTTTGGTCTAGTTTTCGGGGAGTATTATAGTTATTATTAATAATATCTATAACTATATGGGTGATTTATGAGAGTAGAACTTACTAAGTTAGAAAATAATTTATTAATGAAATTACTAAAGGATTTTGAGGAAAAAGTTGCTAAGTCTAAAAAACTTAGTGATGAGCAGCAGTTGATATTAACGCTTTCTCAAAAATCTGTGTTATCTGATGTGGATGTTAAAAAATTAAAGTTATTGCTAGAGTTTGAAAAGTCTAAGATCACTATTCGTGAGAAAAAGAGAAAAGCAAAAGAGGCTTTAAAATTGCATGCATATGAAAAAAAGGAAATTATAGAGAGTCGCTATAAACGTTTTGGGTTAGTGACGATTGAGTCGTTAAAAAAGTTACCGAATCAGAAAGCTACGATTACTTTGTCTGATTTTTTATCTATGTTGTTGACTGATAACAATTTAAATGAGAAGGATAAGGATTGGCTGAAGAATTTTTTAGTTAATTCAGCTGTACCAATTGATCAAGTTATAGAACCAAAGGTTAATGAGATTAATCATCTTAGTGTCAATCCGTCAAATTTAGTTTCACCGATAAGTGATAATTTTAATTTATCGTGATGTTGTTGAGGTTTAAAAAGATTTGAGTTGTGAATGTTTCAAATCTTTTTTGTGTTTAGAAAATTTTTGTGTTATTTATCGTGTTGAGCTGGTGAGTGATTTTTTATCAATCACTTGTCGTAGGTTACTTAAAAATGCCAGTTGAAATGCTTCGTCTTGGATGAAAAGTTTGTAAAAATCGATTTCTTTTTTTCGGTCTTCGACGATGATATCTTTGACTAATTTTTCAAATTCTAGGTTGCGATGTTGTTCATCTTTCGTGGTCAGATACTTCTGTTGAAAGTCAGGATGGTCATAAATTCGTTGTGCTAAGTTGATAAATTTCATTCGTTGTTCTTCTGGCGTAATATGCCAACTTTTAAACCATCGCTCATTAAAATCTGCGATGATTTTATCTAAGTTGTTGGTTTTTGCTTCAGTATGTACGCCAATCACATTAGGGTTGCTCGGGTCGATAACCGCTTCTTTTTCGTCTAATGTTATCTTTGAACCTAAAGCCGTTCTTTCAATCGCATAAGTATTTAAATCAATCGATTCTAATAAGTCATCGATGTCATCGTCTTCCTGGGTGCGAATGTTAAGCTCAGGAATCAACGTTTTTAATAACCAAAATAATCGCTCCCATTCGATTTTGTTAAACGGCATAATCGATGCTAGACGGCTATAGAGTTTGACAAATTGTTTGGCTTGCATTTTAAATTCGATTTTTGCGTCATCGCTAAGTTCCAACTCGTGGTTAAAGCGTTCTGCCAAAATATTGATTTTGCCTTGCAAGATTTCCATACTGGCACCGCCAAAATAGGCTTCGGCATAGTCAATGACTTCATGGGGTTCATAAACGCCTACCGCATCCAGCTCAGTTTTGATATCGCTAAGTATATTGATATCGGTCGCTTGGCTTAGGGTGGTGACGGTAAAGTATTTATCAAATGCGGATTTGATATGTTTTAGTTCATTAAAAAAGTCCAACACAAACAAATCTTCGGTTTTTTTGTCGTACTTATTCGCCGAGCGATTGAGCCTTGACAGGGTTTGCACTGCCAGTACATCTCGCAATTTTTTATCGACATACATGGCGGTGAGTTTGGGTTGGTCAAAGCCTGTCAGATATTTATTCGCAACGACCAAAATTCGGTAGTCATCGCTATCAAATTTTTCTTTGGTTTTGCTATCTTCAAAGCCGTTGATTTGGCTTTCGGTGTAGCCAATGCCGTCCACGATTTTTTCACCACTAAAGGCTATCATGGCTTTAAAGGGATTGCCTTTTTGCTCTAGCAAACGGTTAATTGCCTGGTAATAACGGATTGCCATTTCGATATTTTGTGTGACTATCATGGCTTTGGCATGACCTTTTAGGCGTTTTTTGGCAAAAATATTGCTGATAAAGTGATCAAGCATGATTTCAGCTTTGACATCGATGGTTTGCTGTTGGCGTTCGACATAGGCTTTCAGGGCTTTTTGTGCCTTGTTAGAATCAAATGCTGGGTCGTTTTCGACCGATTTTTGAATCTCGTAGTAAGATTTGAAGGTGGTGTAATTCCGTACCACATCCAGAATAAAGCCTTCTTCAATGGCTTGCTTCATGGAGTACAGGTCAAAGGGAGTAAAGCGACCGTCGGCTTGTTTTTCGCCAAATTTTTCTAGGGTGCTGTCTTTTGGGGTAGCCGTGAAAGCAAAATAGCTGCCATTGCCCCGCATTTTGCGTGATTCCATTGCCTTTATAATGCGGTCTTGGTTATCGTCAATATCACCGTCTTTTTCGTTATCGGTATCAATACCCAAAGCGGTATTCATGCCATCGTGAGCCATTCCGCTTTGTGAACTGTGGGCTTCGTCGATGATAATAGCAAAGTTCTTGTCCGCCATTTCGCCAATATCGTTTAGGATAAAGGGGAATTTTTGAATAGTGGTGATGATGATTTTTTTGCCGTTTTCTAGGGCGTTGCGTAGGTCTTTTGAGCATTCGGCATGGGCGATAATGCCTTTGACTTCGCTAAACTGCTTGATATTGTCTTTTAGTTGTTTGTCCAAAATTTTGCGGTCAGTCACTACAATCACCGAATCATATAACGGGTGTTCTAGCCCTTTCGCCCCTTTTGCTTGTTCGCTGTGCGGATAGGCTTCGATAAGCTGATAGGCAAGCCATGTGATGGAGTTGGACTTGCCCGACCCTGCGGAATGCTGAATCAGATAGCGTTTGCCAACGCCATTGTCAGCGACGTCTTGCACCAATCGCCTTACCACGCTCATTTGATGGTAGCGGGGGAAATACAGGGTCATGTCGCCAAGATTGGGCTTTTTGATATCGGGATTATCACAGCCTAATCGCACAAAATGGCTGATGAGATTAACTAAGCTGTCAGGCTGTAACACTTCGTTCCAAAGGTATTCGGTGTTAAAGCTGTTGGGATTGGGTGGGTTACCTGCGTTGCCGTGGTTGCCTTTATTGAACGGTAAAAAGAAGGTGTTTGGCCCGTTTAGCCGTGTGGTCATGTAGGCTTCTTGGTTGTCTAGGGTAAAGTGGACAATGGCACGGGCAAAGTTAAATAACGGGTCATCGGGGCTTCTATTTTTTTTGTATTGTTCAATGGCGTTAAAACGGGCGGTTTGGTTTTTATGGGTGCTTTTAAGTTCTAACGTGATGATAGCTAGACCGTTTAGAAAGATGACCAAATCGACCGAGTTGCCATTATGTTGGCTGTATCGCACTTGGCGCGTAACGCTAAAAATATTGCGTTGGTAGTTGTCACGGGCGATTTGGCTAGAGCTTGCTAGCGGCTGTGGGTAAAGAAAAGTTAAGGTGGCGTTGTCCACGTCCAAGCCTTTTTTGAGTAGGTGCAGTATACCGTATTTTTTGATGGTGTTGTTTAGACGGTGGATGATGGTTTTTTGCCAGTCTGGGTTGTGTTTGGCGATGGTGTCTAGGGCGGTTTGTTGGCTATTATGCAGAAATTGCCAAAAATAGTGGCTGTCGATGGCTTGGATTTTGTCAAAGTCGGCAGGGTTGCCTTGTTGATAGCCGTTAGCGGTTAGGGCGGAGACGATGTGGTCTTCAAGTTCTTTTTCGCTAAAGCTGGTAAGTTTCTGCATGGGTGGCTCGTTAGATTTTTATTTTGCCTGTGACGGCTTGGTTGATTAGGATGTTTTTGTATTCTTTTAGACGGTGGATTTGGGTTTGATAACTTTTAATTGCATTAGCTATCTTTTCATTGAAATCAGTTAAATAAGAAATAATTTCCTGTCTTTCTTTATTCGGTGGAATAGGCATCTGCATGGTGTTCAAATTACCAGTTGTTAATTGATTAATGGTAGATGTTAAAAATGAGCCTGCCAACATCTTAAAAATGCCTGAATTAAAGATAAAATATAAGTAAGGATTTAACTCAGAGCGAAAAACAGTTGTAAATGCACCAAAACTATTTCCAATATCTTTTTCCGTTGCGATAGCACATTTACCAATCAAATCTCGGCTGCCATTCCTTGAACAAATCAGAATATCATCTTTTTTCAAAATTAATTTATTAGGAATTTTTGTTTGCACATAAACATTTGCATCTTCAGAGTAATAAAAATGACCATTTTTTAAATTTGAAGAACGCAAAACTAAAGTACCATTTTCTTTATCTGATATATCGTTAGGACTATAAGTTAAACCAATAATACATTTTCCTAAAAATTTTAACTTTTTAACCTCCCAATGCTCCGGAATATCGCCTATCCATTCCACGCCACTATTTTTCATTTTTGCGTTTGGGTTTAAGCCTTTGGTAACGGCGTTTTGAATCACGATTTGCTTATATTCGCCTAATTTTTCAATTTGCTGTTGCTTGAGGGCAATCGCTTGGTCAATTTGGGCGGTTTTTTGGTCGAGAAAATTGGCAATTTTTTGTTGTAAATCTAATGAAATATCAACTAAAGGCAATCTTTTAAAATCAAGAAAACTGAGATTTTGCCTTAGACCTGTACCAAATTTATAAATTGCTTTCGTAATATCCAAACTATGCAAATAATAATGCAAAAATTTGGAATTATAATTTTGGAAAACTTTCAATCCTAAGTAAGCACTAGTAATAATTCCCCTGTTTTCAACTAATCCAGTTCTTAGGCTGACTTTATCATTTTGTAAATCAGTACAACGAATAATGATATCGTTTGGTTCTACAATTTGATAAGTTTCAAAACTTTCGGGAACTAAGCCAGTTAATTTTTCTTCGGGCTTAATAATAATTTTCCCATAACTAAGTGAGAGAACTGTATTTTCAAGTAAGCCAGTGTTTTTGGTTTTATTTTCCTTAATATATTTAAAAGCTGGTTGTAAATCCCAATCACTTGGAATTTTCCCTAACCAATCCACACCGCTGTCTTTGTAACTCTCATACTTTGCATAACTCATTGAATTTACAACCATTGAAAATCTAATACATATTTGACAAAATATAGGTAAACCTATATAATTAGCCCCAACAACTCCCCAAGTTCTTGCCCATTATGGGAATAACAAGTCTTGGGGCTATCTATTTCTAGCGAACCAAAAATTTTAAAATCGCTATCGCCATAAGCGCCACGCTTTCAAATCCGCCAAACTCATCGACTTTGGCAAGCCAAATTGCTCCAAACTCACTTTATTATTGCTCATCTGCGGAAACTCATCCAACGTATCTAAAAACCGCTGTCCCCAAGTCGAATTTGGGCAAATAAACGTTAACATCCGTTGCATTAGGCAAAAGTAGAGCAACACCTTGGCAGGGTCAAACTTTTGAAACTCTGGCTCCAACCCCTTTAGCGACGCTTTAAATACCACATGGCGATTCCACAAACGCCCATGATGTGCCGAGATATTGCGAATCAAATTGAAGGCGTGTAATTGAGTTTCTAACAATTTGGCACTGGGCAAGCAATAATATTTAGCAATCGCTTCTTTATCCGCCCGTCGCATGATTTTATATAAAATCGACATCGCCCCAAAATCCCACAGCTCACACCCTGCCCAAACGGGAATATCGTGATAATACTGCTGATGATGTTTGACAAAATCGCTGTGTTTCTCTCGAGCTATCACCGCTTCATAACGAGCCACCCAATCGGCATGCCTAACCTTATCATCAAAATACTGTTCATCTAAATGGGCTAATGGGTCAAATGAGCCAAGCCTATCGGCAATTCGTACTCGCATAGCCACTTCGATTCGCTCCAACGCATCCAATGCCAACTGACGCAGTTTTTTATCGAACATATACAAGGCTTTGATGTCTTGAAAATGGCTGTTTGGCTCAAACGCATTATCGACTGTACCGTCTGGCATCACTTGGCGAAACACATACGCATAACCGCTCAACCGATAGTAGCCAATTGTTCGTAGATAGCCCAATGCTTTTTTATTATCGTCAACAATTAAGCCACGCTGTTTATAGGTATCTAACTGTTGTTGTACCGTTTTATAAGGCTTAGGCGGTAACTTGGTGGGCATAAATTTCCTTAGCATAAATCAAAAATATCTTTGCATTATAGCAAAGTCAGACCCACTAACCGCCCAAAATATCTCGAATCAAGCCATCTGCCTCTTTATCCAGTTGCAACAGCTCATTTGCTACTTCATCCAAGTTTCTCAGCGGTCTATGCTGATAAAAATACTTGTTAAAGCTAATCTCATAACCAATCTTGATACTTTCCATATCGAGCCATGCCTCATTCACATGCGGTCGTACTTCTGCCAAAAAGTAATCGTAAATACCTTGATTGAGCGAGATTGACTCGCTATCTCGTAATTCGCTACTGTTTTCATAAATCACATACTGGTCGGGCTTGGCATTCTCGACACCCACATCTTGGGCGGAATAATAGCCAAAATCGGCTAATTGCTCAGGCTGACAGCCAAATCGCTCGCATAAGGCTTGGATTTTATCGGCTTTTAGAGTGGTGATAGACTTAATCACTTTTTCACCTGTTTCATCATACCAACTGACCGCATCAAGAATTTGTTTTCGCTCATTTGCTTTAAGCTTAATATCGTGCGTTTTAAGCACGTTATCGACCTTTTTGGTAAAAATATTAAAGTCGGTGTATAAAACGTCTCCTAGCGCTTCCCAAAGCGTTTTAGCATGGTTCATGATGGTAAGTTGGTTTTTCCAAGTCTCAATATCGAGAATTTTTTTCCGTTGAGCCAAACTTAATCTTAACTCTTCAGTTTCTGCCCATTTTTTTAAATCGTTTTTGTACTTGGTATAAAACTCAGCTTGATAAACCTCATCGCCATATTGTTCATATAGCGTGTTCATAGCATCGCTTAGGCTATTATCAAAACGCAACTTGGCAATCGACTCGGCGGTAAACTGAGCGTGACGACGGTCAGGACGCTCGATATTGACCTTATGATAGCCAAAATCTTGATTGGCAAATACTTGACTAGCAATGCCTGTTGGCTCGCCTTTAGCATCCGACTGCCCACGAATGGTTGCCATATCAAGATAAGTTTGGGTAATCGTGGCAATATCTTGTGGGCTAAATTCGCTATTTTTACTGCCTAAGTTCTTTTTGAGCTTGCGATACATTTGACTGGCATCAATCAGTTGGACTTTGCCTTGACGTTCGCTTGGCTTATTGTTGGATAACAGCCAAATGTAAGTGGTGATACCTGTGTTATAAAATAAATTGTTCGGCAATTGGATAATTGCGTCAAGCCAATCATTTTCGATAATGTGTCGGCGGATATTACTTTCACCACTACCAGCATCACCTGTGAACAAACTTGAGCCATTATGCACTGATGCAATACGAGAGCCTTTTTCCCCTCCCCTACTCGATTTCATCTTGCTAACCATTTCCATCAAAAACAATAACTGACCATCACTAGAGCGTGGGGTTGCATCTGCTACGTGTGGATTGCCCCAGTAATCATTTAGCGTGACAATAAAACGACTATCTGCGACGGTCTTACCATCGGTATCGTAGATATTTTTCTTTTCTCCCGCCCAGCTTTTGCCATATGGTGGATTGGACAGCATAAAATCAAATTGCGTTCCTGTAAATTCATCGGTCGATAAGGTTGAGCCAACCCGAATGTTTTCTGGGTTATCGCCTTTAATCATCATATCTGATTTACAAATGGCGTAAGTCTCATCATTGATTTCTTTGCCATACAAAAATATGGTGCGTTGCATATTGGCTAGCGGGTATTTTTCGTGAATGAAGTTTTCAGATTCGGTCAGCATACCCCCGCTACCACACGCTGGGTCATAAATGGTTAATGTTTTAGGTAGTGTATCTTTGATTGGGTCAAATACTAAATGCGTCATTAACTCAATGACTTCTCTTGGGGTAAAGTGCTCCCCTGCTTCCTCGTTATTTTCTTCATTGAATCTGCGAATCAGCTCTTCAAAAACGTAACCCATTCCTAAATTACTAAGAGCAGGCAGCAATTGGTCTTGTGGGTCACGTTGCTCAATTGGTGATAAATTTAGGTAGGGTGAAACAAATTTCTCTAAAACATCGAGTAGAACGTTTTTATTTGCCATATGGCGAACTTGGTCAAGTAATTTAAACCGCACTAATATGTCTTTGACGTTAGCACTAAAGCCGTTTAAATATTCCTCAAAGTTGGAAAGTAGCAATTGCTGATTATTGCTGGCTGATTCCTTAAGTTTTTTGAGTGTCCATTTGTTAGTATTGTAAAACACAAAACCTGATGCTTTACGTAAGCCATCATCATCAAATTCAGTTAATCCTAAATCCTTTTTTTGAAATTCAACTTCTTCAAGAACGGCTTGTTTGGTAGGCTCAAGAATACTATCAAGACGGCGTAATACTGTCATAGGTAAGATTACATCACGATATTTACCACGAACATAAACATCTCTTAAACAGTCATCTGCAATTGACCAAATAAAAGAGACCAATTTGTTATGTACAGCATGATTCATGAAATTAACTCATTGTCTAAAATTGACCAAGTATAATGAATTTATGCCTCACTATGTTAGAGAAAATGAATTTCATATATGGACAACCATTTACACTAATTTATTTTTTAATCCATATGTTATTGATTTCTAAAATATTTTATTTATACCACTAAAATTTTATTTATAAACTCACTATGTTCAAGAAAAACGGTACAAAAACTTATTAAATATCAACAATTTTTTATTTTATTAGTAGTTTTTTATATAATTTAAGAAAAAAAGGTTTTTATTACATTTTAATTACTTTTAATACCTTTTAGACTGCTGTGATTCTTACCCAGCAAGGCTTAGAGCCCTCATATGTTGACACTCATTTACATATATGTGGACACTCATTTACATATATGTGGACACTCATTTACATATATGTGGACACTCATTTACATATATGTGGACAAAAATATATTTGACTATATATTGAACTTTTGATATGTTGACAATTCAAATTATAAGTAATGATGAAATTAAAATGTCTAATCCAAAAAATAATCAAAATACTTCTAAACAAAACGAATTAGACCTTTCACTCAAGAATAAGCAAAAAGTATCGCCTAAATCTAATCAAAATCTTGTCGTTAAATCAAATCGTTTGAATGAAGCCTTGCAAACATTAAGCTTGCCAGAACTTAGAATTATTCAGCTTGGCATCGTCGATGCCAGAGAGACAGGGACAGGATTACACACAGATAAACCATTAAGAATTGATGGTAAGCGTTATTCTGAAATATTTAATACGACCTTGCAGAATGGTTATATTCTAATGAAACAAGCGGAAGAGACACTTTTTAATCGTAGATTTAGTTTTATTAATAAGGAAGGTAATATTGTAAAAAGCCGTTGGATTCAGCAGATTGAGTATTTAGATAGCCAAGGAGCTATAAATATTTGTTTTACAAAGGCGGTTGTAGAAGCAATTACTCGCATTGATGGCTTTGAGGATTTTTTTACACAATATTATCTTGAACAGACTGCACAACTGAAAAGTGTGTACTCTGTACGATTGTATGAATTACTTGTTCAGTGGAAAGTAGCTGGTAAAACTAAATTATTTGAAATACAAACTTTTCGCAGTCAAATGGGGGTTGAAGATCACGAATATAAAATTTTGGCAGACTTTAAAAAACGTGTTTTAATGCCTTCTATTAAAGAAATTAATGACAAGACAGATTTGTTAGTAGATTTCAAACAGGAAAAGAAGGGTCGGACTGTTATAGGGTTAAAATTTTCTGTAGAGCTAAAAGAACGTCAATTAGCCAATGATGCGAATATAAAGACAGTAAGCCATTGTATGCCAGAGCAGTCTAGTAAAAAAAATCGGCCTAGCTGGATGATAAAAGGTTTGACTGATAGTCAAATCAATAAAATTGCCATATACGCTGAAGAATTTACTACTGCCAACAGTAAATTTATGTCTCCGAGTTTTCGAGGTGGCTACAAAGAACTTATCGACAGTTGGATAACTATGCTAAAAGATCCTGAAAAAGTGAATGACTTTCAGAAAATTCAGGAGTTACTTGACCGTCAAGCAAATTAATAAACGGATTGAATAAACTAAAAATACCTGTATTTTAAGTTTATTTTTATTATTTTAAAAATGTTTATTAAAATAACAATAAGTGTTTTTTTTATTGGTCTTCTGAAATAATGAACAAATCGTTTGGTGTGCAATCAAGTAGCTTACATAGCTTTTCAATGGAATCAAAATCAATGCGAGTGGCTTCATTGTTATAAAGTCGATATAGAGTTGAGCGAGCCAAATCAGTTCGTTTTTCTGCATCGCTCACTCGCATTCCTTTTTGAGCAAATAATACGGGTAAGTTAAGTTTTATCATAAAATTCCTATATGTAGATAAAAATTTATTGCAAGTAGAAAATAATTCGGGTAATATGTCCTATATATAGAAAATATTTTACTTTAAGTAGAAATTATATTTTTATATATAGGTAATGAATTGGCATTATTTTAACATATTTTGTGGCAGGACAGTCGCAACTTTGAATATTCTTTCAATAATGAATTAAATCATAAGGAGTTTTTCATGCTAGGTGTCAATGCAAAACATTTAAACAAAATGTTAAAAGCCCAAAAACAAATCAGCCAACAAGCTAATCGCTTATCTAACCGATTAATCAGAGAGTTAGAAGTGCAAAATGGCTTTGGTCTTGCAAATTTTTTAGAAGTTGATAGCAATTTCGATAATTTTACCGCTATTAGAGCTTGGGTACAAAGACAGATGAATAAGGGTTTTGGTAATGATTCGCTAGATTTTGAAGAGTTGAAGCGCCAACTTTTTGAATTAGTACCTGAAGGGAAATAAGTCAAAGTTCATTTTAAAATTTATAATACCTGTATTTTAATCTTTAAATACGGGTATTTTTATTTTATATAATATTTATATTTGACTAATTATTCACTTACTATAATCTTTTTCTTGGTGTAAAATACCTTAAAAATAGGAGATTAAAAAATGGCAGTAATTTTTACTATCGCCAATCGTAAGGGTGGTGTTGGGAAAACAACTTTAGCCACCAATTTGGCAGTGGCGCTCAGCAACAAAGGCAAGCTGTTATTGGTCGATGCGGATGAACAACGTTCGGCTTTTCAATGGAATGAACATCGGGAAAATAAGTTAGATGTCATAACCGTTCATGCCAATCTTTTGGACACCATAGAACCATTCAACGATAAATATGATTATATCTTGATTGATGTCGCAGGTCGGGATTCTGAGATTTTCCGAGAGGCATTATTAGTTTCTGACAAATTAATTGTTCCCACGCAACCCAGTTTGCTTGATTTGGAAGTAATTCCCTATATTGCGGATAAAGCCCAAGCGGCAACCAAAAAGAATCCTGCGTTAAAGGTTTTTGCTGTAATTAACAAGGCTTCTGCTAATCCAAAAAATAACGAAGTCAACCAAGCGAAAGAGTATTTGACAGATTTTCCTATCCTAAAATTGATTAATACAGTTATTCATGACCGTAAGCAATTTCGAGATGCGATTATTGAAAGTCTTTCAGTTTCTGAAATGGGGAGTAGCAAAGCAAAAGATGAGCTTAATGAGTTTTTAATTGAGGTGTTATAAATGACGGAAAATAGATTTAAAAAAGCCCGTGAGCAAGTAGATTTTGTACAAGATGTTAATTCTGATACGCAAGACACCATAAAGGCAGTCGAGAAGGTTATAACTCGCAATAAAAATGAAGTAGTTATTGAGCCAAATAGCCTTACGCCCAAACAACGCTCTCGCACCAGACATGGGCGTAATATCTCTGTGCCATTGTATGTTGAAGAATTGGAGATTATCGAAGCAACGGTCGGTAAATTATCTGAACAGCATGAAGTTTCTGTTAGTAACTTTATTCGTCAAACCCTGTTAAATCGTTGCCAAGAAATCTTGGGACAAAATGAATATGAAAAACTCAATGCGGTAAAAAGAAATGTCGTAAAAAAAACATATAAAACAATCTTATATTGATATAAAAATACAGGTATTTTATATTTAAAAATGCGTGTTTAATAAATGTTTTATTTTTATTTCCCTTTTTTGGCATCTTGCACTACCTTATAAACCGTTACCCAACTCACCCCAAATTGCTTAGCAATATTCGTTGTTGAATTTTGGCGGTCGCTCATCAACTGGCGAATCATCTGTTTCTCTGACTCTTTTAATTTCTCAAGTCATCCATCCATTCGCCCCCTTTCAAATTCTGCTAAGGAAGCAAATAAATGAAAGGTCAATTTACCAGAAGTCGTACTGGTATCAAACTTTCTTTAATCGACACCAACTCACAATCTATCTCTGGCAATTGGGTGACGATATTAGGGGTAGGCACAGAATTTGGTTCATATAGCACGCTAAGGAATTTTGTCGAATTTTGTTACAACAAAGCGTCTATTACTTACGTAACAATCCCGCAAAAACCTATTGTTTTTCGTGAGTTTGTAAATAAGCGCCAATTTGGCGCTTTTTTATTAGGTTCATTTCACGATAAAGCCAAATAAATCTAATTATGATAAGATATATAAAATATTATTTATCGTGAGAATTTTACCATGAGTTTAATCGGTTATGCCCGAGTGTCAACGTCGGAAGGGAAACAACTCCTTGACCGTCAAGTTGATGCGTTAAAAGAAATCGGCTGTGAGCGAATTTTTGAAGACAAAGCATCAGGCAGTAATTCCCAACGTAAAGGATTGGATGATTGTCTGAACTATTTGCGGAAAGGCGATGTACTAGTTGTACTTGATTTGGATAGGTTAGGGCGGTTAGCCAGTGACCTGATTAAACTCATTGATGAGCTGGCAGAAAAAGATATTGGCTT
>NZ_JBIQEC010000037.1:0-12059 GCF_045370505.1 Moraxella sp. 179-F 1C4 NHS
GTTTCTCTGATTGCACCACAAGGTAAGCTTGGATTGATCGATGATCCACAAACCTTTGATATTATGCCGTTTAAGACCAAATCTATTTCTATCCATTGGGAGTTGATGTTCACCCGTTCAATGTATGAAACCGATGATATTGAAAAGCAAGGTGTACTGTTGCAACAGGTTGCCCAATTAGTTGACCAGCAAAAAATTACAAGTACCCTCAACCAAAATCTAGGCAATATTAACGCTGCAAACTTGGAGAAAGCACATAAATTGCTTGAATCAGGTAAGTCAAAAGGCAAAATTGTACTAGAAAACTTCTAAAACAAATTCAAGGTGAAATAATGACTATTTCAATAATTGCGAACTTTAAGGCAAAGTCAGATCAAAAAGAAACGTTGGAAGCGCTTTTAAAAAGTGTAATAGAGCCTACGCTTCAAGAAGAAGGGTGCTTGAAATATGAGCTTTATATTAGCGAAAATGACTCGAGTAAATATTTCTTCTTAGAAGAATGGCGTAGCAGGGAGGATTTAGATATCCATATGGCCTCTGATTATATTCAAAGTTTATTTGGTAATATCCAATCACTCATTGAATCAAGTGATATTGTAGAAATCAAAAAAATATAGCCTTCTTGCTCTGTTCATCAATTTGCTTGGCCTGAGTAATGATATCATTCAGGCCAATACACTCCCGTAAAGTTAGATCCACGTAATACACAGGTTGGCGATAGCTTTGTGTGGTGCTTTTGCCTCCTAAAGTGAGTTGCAATGGTAGGCACGACATTAAGCCTCCTGAAGCGACACAGTAGTAACTCAATCGTGCAGCCAAGGTTCGAATACTATTAAAGCCAGGGGTTCTAAAGATGAAGGTCCTAAATTCATGAGCCTTTCCCCGAAAATGTGTAACTAAGGTACTCCCCAATGTCTAGACCAAATAATCATAAAATTAAGATAGAATTGGGTTGATAAAGCACAGGATTAACCGAACTATTGTTTAAATAAACCTGTGCAGGGGTATGGTAATCAAGCGACTGATGCAACCGCTCATGATTGTAAAACTCGAAATATTCTTTCAAACCAACTCTGGCTTGACTGACTGTATCAAACTGGCGTAAATACACGCATTCGTACTTTACTGACCGCCAAAGCCGTTCTACAAAGATATTATCCAACGCCCTGCCACGACCGTCCATGCTTACAGCAATGCCCGAATCAATCAGCGGCGTGGTAAATCTTGGGCTGGTAAACTGCGAGCCTTGATCCGTATTAAAAATCTCACAGCGTAGACCATTGTGCAGTAATTTGCCCACCGTATCAATGCAGAAATCTGCTTCAAGTGTCGTTGATAGCGACCAGTCTAAAACGTAACGGCTGTACCAATCAATCACCGCCATCAAATACACAAAGCCCTTAGACAGGCGGATGTAAGTGATGTCCGTACTCCATACCTGATTACAGCGGATAATGGGCACATTCCTAAGCAAATACGGGTAAACTCGATGCTCAGGGTTAGGCTTACTCGTGTTAGGATGCTGATAGATGGCGTCTAATCCCATTTGCCGTAGTAATCGCCTAACTCGCTTTTGTCCTACTGGATGACCCAATTGCCTTAAATGAGCAGTCATACGCTTTACCCCGTAAAATGGGGTTTTGGTATATTGTTCGTCAAGTAGGTTCATTAAGGTGATATCAAGCTTACTGATGGGCTTTGGCTGATAATACAGACTTGAGCGGTTAATACCAAGTAGTTCACATTGCTTACGAGTACTGAAATCCTTATTGTCAGGCTCTAGCAGTTGTTTACGAGAATCTAAGCGAGCTGTGAGGACTTTTTTTTAAGCCAGTCTCTCTCACTAATGACTTGCCCCAGTTGCCGATGCAGTTCATCGATAGTGGCTTGCTGGGCTTGTTCGTTATCTTGCTGTTTGGTGTTAAAGGCACTTGGTATGACAGCCAAGGCTTGCTTTTTCCAGTTGCTGATTTGGGTGGCATGTACGCCATATTCTGCGGTTAATTCGTTGATTGTCTTTTGCTCTTTAATAGCTTCAACGGCAACTTTACTTTTAAATTCAGCATTGTGACGCTTACGAACTTTTGTCATTAGATAGACCTCTTTTCTTAAGGGCTATTCTATCTTATTTGCTGCAATTTTTTGGTCTAGTTTTCGGGGAGTATTATAATCTGCACCAAAGGAAATCGCTGCACTAAAAACAGAACTTGAAGAACTTTTAACAGAGTTCAACAAAAAAATTATTGTATTTGTTGATAATTTAGATCGTTGTTTGCCAAAACAAACTATTCAGACATTGGAATCTTTACGCTTATTTTTATTCATGAAAAATACAGCATTCGTTATTGCTGCAGATGAAGACATGGTAAGACATGCCGTTAAAGAGCATTTTAATGGCATTGATGAAAAGCATGTTACCGATTATTTGGATAAATTGATTCAATTTCCTGTCAAAGTCCCAAAAATAAGTACTAGAGAGGTAAGGGCTTATCTATTCCTACTGTATGCTTCAATTCACCCTATCTATGGTCAGCAACAAGAAAAACTGGAAAATCTAAGAGAGGGATTGGAGAAAAATTTACGCCTTTCGTGGAAAGAAGAGCCAATTAGTGTAAACGATGCACTTGAGCTTTTAGATAGTGCTGCTCCAACTGTGCAAAATCTTTTAACGGACTTTAATGTAGCAGATCGTATCGCTCCTTTGTTAGCTTCTTCAAAAAATGTTGAAGGTAATCCACGTATTGTTAAACGAATGCTCAACGTCATTAGTATGCGAAATATGGTTGCTAGTGCACGTCAAATGCCCATAGATTTAAAACTCATTGCGAAAATGGCATTATTTGAGCGATGCTGTGACTCTAAAGCAGTTTCAACCTTATACAATGAGATAAATGCGACGGCCGATGGTAAACCAGAAATTTTTGAAAAACTTGAATTATCAAAAGAAGATTTTGAGCAATTTGAGAAATTATTACCTAGTGAGTGGGATAAGTATAAATGGTTTATTTTTGATTGGATAAATTTAGAACCAACATTGTCTAATAGAGATTTACGCCCATTAGTTTATTTAAGTAAAGAAACTGTACCATTAAGGGTTATTTCTAAAGGGTTATCAGAACCTGCAACGCAAGCTTTTAATTTGTTACTGCGTACAAATAATGTCTCCTCACGTGCCGCTCTACAAGTTATTAACTTGATTCCTAATGGCGAAGAAGTAAAAGTGATGGGGCTAATATTAGATGAATTGCGTAAGCATTCGAATTGGACTCAAAAACCAAATGGCTATGCAGGGGTGTTCTTATTAGCTAGACAAATGGAAGAAACTAGAACTCAATTTAAAGCATTTTTCTCGGAAGTAATGCCTATACCAAAACCTTGGTTCAAAACCTCAGTGAAAGATGAATCCTGGTTCAACAACTAATTTCATGGAGTGACAAACTTATGGGAACATCAACTTCCAGTAAAGGAACGAATGGTCAATCACCGTTAGTACCTTCATGGGCTAATGAAGATAACCAGCCATTACCGAGTATTGATAGAAATTTAACGGGGTTTAGAGGTGAGCTAGGCAAAGCTGCGGCAGGTAAGTCAGGAAATCATCTTAAGAAAGCTATTGGTCATTATGCAAAACATGCGACTGGTGGCAGAAATGTGGGTCCAAAACGTTATCAGAAAATGATTAAGGCGGGCGGTGGCTTATTTGATGTATTTAAGAACATTCAAGCTGGCAACGATTACTTAGGTTTGATATTGTCTGATTTGAATGGCCAACCAATCGATATTGTCATTGATAAAATCATTGAAATAATCCTAGAAGTTGATGGTGATGCTGAAAGAATCAGAGCAAGTTTAAATCAGTCCTTATCAAAATGTTTAGATGGTGTAGATGAATTCGATGCTAGTCAAATTTCTGATGACTTGATTATTGATTTAATGCTTAATTACACCTCAGAATACTTATTTGAAGAAATTATGCTAGATTCCAGAACATCGTTTGACAAGGCAGATACGCCAGAGAAATTTCTTGAACTAGAAAATGATTTACATGCTCTGATTGAATCTTGTGTAGATAAACATATGAGTGAACAGCTAAAAGAAAACAAAGATACACTAACCCGCAATGACATTGAAACCATCCAACAAACCGCACTTAAAGAGATTTGGACCGAGTGGGAGGACTATCTAAATGATTGAACTATATTTTGAGACTGACCTCACTAGATTACCTAATATGTCAAGCAATGTATTACCAGTCCGGATGTTTGGCAAATCTGCACTGGAAGGTATGTACAACAGTATTGGCGGAGCTGCTTTACAAGAATTCAGAAGATTACAAGAACAGCCTGACGAAACAGCTTTTGACTTAATGATGTTATCGTTAGCAGTTACTGCCGCTGATACTTTTGTTGAACGAAACACAAGAGCAGAAGATGCTTGGTGTCGTCAATTTAAGGTTCATCTACCTTTACTAGAACCAGATTTGTGGCAACAACAAAGATCATTACTTCAAGAAACTTTACATTTTCTCAGCGGTGACTTATGGGATTTTGAATTTAGTCAAAGTGATTTTCAAATACCAAGTAAGATAACGCATCGACGAGCTCGAAAAATACACATCGATAATCATGACTCGGTTTGTTTATTCTCTGGCGGTCTTGACAGTATGATTGGAGCTGTAGATTTAAAAGAGCAAGGCAAGAAACCTGTACTAGTCAGCCATGCTTATCCAAAAGATAGGGAAAAACAGGATGATGTTTATAACAAACTTCGCCTTACTAATGCTAAATTTCAAGTCGTCGCAAACCCAAGAAAAGTAAAAGAAATCCCAGTCGATGTACAAATGAGAACACGGAGTTTTAACTTTATTGCATTTGGAGCATTGATTGCTACTGCGTTATCAAAAAACCACTATAATAATCAAACCGTTAACCTTTATATCCCAGAAAATGGGCTTATTTCGATCAATCCACCATTAACAGCTCGACGAATTGGTTCATTGAGTACAAGAACAACCCATCCCTTTTTTTTAGGAAAGTTGAACGAGTTGTTTGTCAATATTGGTCTGCCTGTTAAGCTATTGAACCCTTACCAGTTTAAAACAAAGGGTGAGATGATAGTAGACTGCCAAAATCAGACTTTACTGAAAAAAGTTGCCGTTGATACAGTTTCCTGTGGTAAATGGAAACGCTCAGGTACTCAATGCGGCAGATGTGTGCCATGCTTGATTAGGCGAGCTTCTTTTAATGCAGCCACTTATAATGATACTACACCATACCAATTCCCAATTTTAAACGATGTCATCAAGAACCCTAATAATAGAGACGATTTGATGTCTATGATTGTCGCTATTCGGAATTTAGAAAATGCTTCGAATAAAAATATTTGGGTGGCAAGGTCTGGTTCATTACCATTGGAGAAAACTGAACGTCAGAGCATTATCGATACTGTTTTAAGGGGAATGGGTGAAGTGAAAAATTATTTACAAACTCAAAATTTGGATGTAACTGTCTAATGTACCCATTGATTGATCTGCATTGCCATTTGGATTTATATGAAAATTCGCATAAAGTCGCTTCTTTATGCGATGCTTCAAGTTATATCTTATCAGTCACGACAACACCTAAAGCATGGTTCGGTACAAAGGAACTTGCAGAAAACCATCAAAGAATTCAAACAGCTCTTGGTTTGCATCCACAGATAGCTCATGAACGTAGTGAAGAACTAGATTTATTTGACCTATTAGTGGACGACACAAAATATATAGGTGAAATAGGATTAGATGGCTCGCGCTCACTAAAACAATTTCAACCGATTCAACAGAAAGTTTTTGAGCATATTGTTATACAATCGAATAAGTCTACTCCTAAAATTTTAACCATTCATAGTCTTCAGGCTGTGGATAGCGTACTTGACTGTTTAAAAAATCATTTTTCGAATGGCGTACCTGTTCTACACTGGTACACAGGAAATGAAATTCAATTAAACAGAGCGATAGCTAATGGCTGTTGGTTTTCAGTAAATCAAAGGATGCTTTCAACCAACAAAGGAAAACAGCTCGTCAGCAGAATTCCCAAAAACCGCATTATCACTGAAACGGATGGCCCATTTGTTAAGAGTAAAAATCAGCCAATTTTGCCTGGCGAAGTTATGCCAGTAATCGATAGTTTATCTAAGCTTTGGAATGAACCAAGAGAGCAAGTTATTGCTAGAGTTTTCGAGAATTTTAAAAACCTGATAAGGCAAGTGACTTGGTGAACAACAATAAATCCCAAAAAATATTTTTAATTTTACCATTTATGTAGAAATACTTCAAAAATCGTTAAAAAGGGTGTCCAACTTTCGGGGTTCAGATCAAAATAAGTGGGCACTATCTCGTATTTTTTAGAATGGTGGTAGATGGGATGGTCGGACGCTTACACTGATTGTGATGTCTTACTTCTATGCAAAAAATGAACAAGAAAATATTTTGGCAAGTGAGCTTCAAAAGCTAAAAGGATAACTGATGAAAACAAATTTTCCTAAAGACTTCGATGTTGAAGCAGCGGTTCAAGCGATTATTGATGATGAACCTGATTTGATAGCAGAGCGAGACAATTTGATTGAAGCATTAAACCAAACCAAAGCAGGTATCTTTGCACGTACGACAGAAATATCAGATACGGCTCAAGTCCGCCGTAAAGCAGGTTTATCGCAAAGTCAATTTGCCAAAGCCTTAGGTATTTCTGTCAATACGTTAAAATCTTGGGAGCAAGGTCAGCATAAACCGAGTGGCTCAGCGCAAGTCTTACTTAAATTATTAGGCAAAAAACCTGAGTTAATTGATGAGATTGCTCATTTTGCATAGTACTTGAGCCCTTCTATTAAACACCTTTTAGTGAGTGTAATCGAAAGTTTCTTATAAGCTCTGTTTAAAGATGTGTTGAACGCTGATTTATAGATAGGTTAATTTACAAAAATAGGCATAAACTTAAGAAAATAAGAAACTCTATGAAAACATCTGTTTTCCGTAGGCTAGTTCTATTATCACGCGAATCTATAATGGTATAATACTCGCCAAAATTCCTTAGCGTGCAATATGACCCGAATTCTCAGATAACCCCTGGTTAAAGTGTGGCTTGTTTTTTTACACTCTACCTTATTCGATATCAGCAAAGAATTAGGGAAATATAGTCACAGAAACATAAAAGTGATACAAGGCAGGCGAACGAAACTGTACAAATAGTACTGTGAGTGAGCCTAACGCCGTAGCACTTTCTGTCTTCGAAGACTATAGCAGTCTAGCCGCTTTCGGATAAGCCAAGGCCACGTTTGTGAGTGCATTTATATCTACCCTTTGACCCAAAATTTTGTTTCTAGACATTAAGTTAGTTATAAATGGCAGATTAGGTATGAGACCATTATCGTTTATCCCAGTCTAGAACTTTTGAAATCTACGTCTTTTATAATACTCGTTTTTATTGTTCAAACGATGCTAACTATAACATTGCCATATATAAGCGATACAACATTTTACTTTTAATTCTTATTATGATTGATATAATCAAATTTTAGCTTAAATATGAAAAATAAATTCTATATTTTGCTATATTTAGAAATATATTTTCTTATTATTTTTTGTTTTTGATATTTATTTTTTATTTAATTTTAAAATGGAAGTTACACATGAATAACATCAATTTAAAAGAAACTTTTAAAACATTGCGTGGGCAAACAGGTAATCCAGCGGTTAGCGTATTTATTCCGACCCACCGTACTTTCCCAGACAATGAGCAAGACGCAATTGCCCTAAAAAACCAACTTAAAATCGTCGAAGAACGTGTCACCAATGAATACGACAAGCGTGTTGCTGCAAGTGTGATGGAAAAAATCCATGCCCAAACCGATGAGCTTGACCATAACTATAACTTAGATACGCTGGCTGTGTTTGCCACGCCTGAATCTGCTCAAGTGGTGCGTTTGCCCTTTGATGCCGCTGAGCGAGTCATCATTGGTGAAAAGTTTGCGACCCGTGACCTCATGCGTAACTTATCAGAAGGGGTTGGCTATTATGTGTTGGTAGTTACGCCTGAAAAAGCCCGTCTGATTGAAGGCGTGAATAATCGTCTGGTTAAAGAAATTAAAGGCGGTAGCGAACGTCAACAAACAATGAGCGAGTTGACCTTCCCTATTAACAACTCAACGCTACCCAACAACAGTAAAGCAGACCGTACAGGCTCATCAGACGATGATATGTACTTAAAAGAGTTCTTTAACCGTGTTGATAAAAGCTTGCAAGAGCTTTATAACAAATCACCACTACCTGTGATTTTGGTGGGTGATAGCCACAATATTGGTTTTTATGAAAAAGTGTGCGACCGCCCTGATATGATTATTGGTAAAGTCGATAATTTAACATATCTGAACGACAGCAAGCCAGAGGACATTATTGCTGGCGTTCAAGACATCGTTGAGCAAAAGCGTCAGACTCGTTACGAAACTGCCAAAGGCGACCTTGAAAAAGCTCGTAATGAAAAGATGGTGCGTACTGATTTGCAACAAATCTATCGCTCGGCGTTTGAAGGCAATGCGGTAACGCTATTGGTTCGTCAAGGTCATAGTGTGCCTGCGAAGATTGATGAGAAAGCACAGACCCTACAAGTCCAAGATGATGCTACTGCTGAGGGTGTAACCGATGATGCGGTTAGTGAAATCATTGAATTGGTTAGCCATAACGGTGGTGAGGTGGTATTTGTACCCACTGAGCAAATGGATGAAAAGGAGCCGATTGCGTTGATTACTCGTTACTAATCGTCGAATCGTTTACAATGAAGGGTAGGACAATGGTCTTACCCTTTTTTTATTGAGTAAAATAGATGAATAATACGCATTTGGTCGCTCAATGGCTACAGCGACAGATTAAAGATAGTTCAGCAGTTGGGTTAATGCTGGGTTTTTTTTGTCTATATGTGTCCTATGTACCAATGTTGTTGCCACGGGTCTGGTGGTTGCAGGCAATCAGTGGTGGCATTAACGCTATCGTTGGTTATGCGTTTGGAATGCTGTTGGGTCTTATAGGGTATTGGTTACAGCGTTTATTAAAAAACTCCAATCATCAATCAGCTATCAACCACCTAAATATCTTACCAATAATGACGATGGTATTAGGATTTTTAGGTGCGATTGGTTTTGCTTTTTATCATTACCAGATTACTGCCAAGATTGCCCAACAGGTCCAGATAACACCGCCGTCATTGCTTAATGTCAGCGGGGCTATGCTCTTAAGTCTATTGCTTTGGGGGTTGGTCGTGTTTATCGCTCGCTTGATAAAGCAATTGGTGTTGATGGGGGTAGAACGTGGCTTTCCACAGTTTTCTACTACCACAAAAATGAGTATGAAGGCAGGGGCTTTTTTACTACTGATTGTCGGATTGGTTACGTTAAGTCGAGATTATATCTGGCACAAAGTTGTCGAGAAAGTCGCCTATAGTGCCATGCAGCTTGATACCTCTGAACCCGATACCCTATCAGCCCCATTCTCACGGTATAAATCAGGGTTTGATAGTGGGCAAACGGGGCATAGTAATAAAGAAAAACCTGCCCAACAGTGGCAGGAGTTGGGGCATTTTGGACAACGCTTTGTCTCGCTTGGGGCGTCGCAGAAGGATATTAGCTTGCTGACAGGATTGCCTGCCAAAGAGCCGATTCGGGTATTCGTTGGTTTGAATCGTCAAGAACCTGATAAAGCGTTGTTAGAAAAAATGGTGCAGACCGCCCTTGATGAGATGGATAGAACGCAGGCGTTTACCCGCCGCTATATCGTGATACAAGGGGCTACAGGACGGGGCTGGATTGAAGAGTACAGCAGTCAGGCGGTTGAGTATTTGACCCAAGGCGATGTGGCAACGGTGGCGATTCAATACTCGTATTTACCCAGTCAATTTTCGTTTTTGTTGAATGGTGAGCTTGCCACGTTTGCCAATAGCGAGTTGATAAATGCCGTCAAACAACGTCTTGAGCAAATGCCGATTGATAAACGCCCTAAACTATTGCTTGCAGGAGAGTCGTTAGGGGCGTATGCCAGTCAATCGCTTTTTAACAATTATGATGATGTCATTAATCGTATTGATGGGGCGGTGTGGGTGGGAACGCCAAGATTTAGCCCACTATGGCAACAACTGGTGGCGAATCGGAATAAAGGTTCGACAGAAGCCTTGCCTATTATTCACAGCGGACAACATGTGCGATTTATGGATAATCCTGCCTCATTAAAACAACTGACAAATGATTGGCAGTCACCACGAATTGTATTTTTGCAGTATGCGACAGACCCTATCGTGTGGTGGTCGTCCAAGATGCTATGGCAAGCACCTGACTGGATGGCAGAACCCAAGGGTCGAGGGGTTAGTCATTTACCTAGATGGTTGCCTGTGTTAAGTTTTTGGGAATTATCTCTGGATATGCCAGCGTCTAACCAAACGCCTGCAGGATTTGGTCATATTTATGAAGATGATATCGTGTATGCGTGGGCGGCGGTACTCGATAATTCACAAGTTGACCCTAAGCAAGTGGCAGAAAGAATTGAACAGCGAATAGCATTCACAAAAGAGAATAAATAGCTATTTTTATATTAGGAGGGTCTATGAGTAATTTTCAGCAAACGCTTAAGCGGTTTTTTGCGATGGATGCAGCGGCTGGTATTGTTTTAGCCATCGCTGCACTACTGGCAATGATTGTTGCCAATTCGCCATTGCAAGAAAGCTATGAGCATTTATTGCATTTTCCGATTGCGATAAGTTTTGGTGATTTCGTGGTGAAACACCATTTGCTTCATTGGATTAATGATGGGTTAATGGCAGTGTTTTTCTTTTTAGTGGGGCTTGAGCTTAAACGTGAAATGATGGTAGGGGAATTGTCCAACCCACGCAACATCATTTTACCTGCACTCGCTGCCATGGGTGGCATGGTGTTTCCTGCCTTAATTTATTTGATGTTTAACTACCAAAACCCTGATTTTGCTAAGGGTTGGGCGATTCCTGCGGCCACGGATATCGCCTTTGCGTTGGGGGTATTAACCTTACTGGGTAGCCGAGTGCCGCTGTCGCTTAAAGTGTTTTTAACCTCAATTGCGATTTTCGATGATATTGGGGCGATTTTAATCATTGCTTTGTTTTATTCCAGTGGGTTAAACCTAGCCGCCTTAGGGGTTGCCGCTTTAACGCTTGCAGTATTGTTTATCATGAATCGTTTTAATGTCACTCGTATTTCTGCGTATGTCATTATTGGATTGGTGTTATGGGTGGCGATGCTTGAATCGGGTATTCATGCCACGATTGCTGGGGTATTGCTGGCGATGTTTATCCCAATGACTGATTCGGCAAACCCTAAAATCTCACCGTTAAAAGAACTTGAGCATGATTTGCATCATACAGTGAGCTTTTTGATTTTGCCCGTATTTGCCTTTGCCAATGCAGGGATCCATTTTGGGGGAGCGGAAGGAGGCTTTATGGCGTCACTCACCCACCCTGTGTCATTGGGCATTATCATGGGATTGCTAGTCGGTAAAATGCTGGGTGTGATGTTATTTAGTTGGCTTGGGGTTAAGCTAAAGCTCGCCAATCTGCCACAAGGCATGAACTGGGGTCAAGTAATTGGTGTCGCTGCCCTATGTGGCATTGGATTTACCATGAGTTTATTTATCGGGAGCTTGGCGTTCGCAGGATTGGAGATTAAACCGTTTGATGAGCGATTAGGGATTGTCATGGGTTCAGTTTTAGCAGGCATTATCGGTTATTTTTATCTGAATAAGACATTGCCAAAACAAGCCTAGCCTTTAACTATCCTATACCTAAAATGCGTTTTTATCATTGATAGCGGTAAAAACGCATTTTTTAATTGAATAGCAAAGTGAGTTTTTTATGTTGATTGCGATTGTGGCATTTTTAGTGGGGCTAGCTATACTGGTGTGGAGTGCCAACGTGTTTATTGATGGGGCAACGGATTTGGCCGTCAAGTTGATGCGTTAAAAGAAATCGGCTGTGAGCGAATTTTTGAAGACAAAGCATCAGGCAGTAATTCCCAAC
>NZ_JBIQEC010000038.1:0-11609 GCF_045370505.1 Moraxella sp. 179-F 1C4 NHS
TGCCATAGATTTTCCAGCCGTTTTTCTTTATACTAAAGCCAAGACAGCTTGGGCATCTGATTGTAATTTGTGTCTTCGTAACCTCAAATTAGCATCTTTTTCTCAAGCTGTCTTTTTTATTTACACCTCAGCATACTTTTCAAACCAGTACCAAATTGGGGAGTATATGCCGTATTTGGTGAGGGCGGGGTTTGAAAAAACGTATTAGCTTTATGCCACTGCTATAATGAATAAATTAGATTTTTAACCCAAGAACCCAGTTTTTTAATACCTGTAAAATAACATCTTGATGGATAAACTCCTGCTCAAGTCGTCGCTTGTCAATATCTTGCTGCTGAATAAACGCAAACAACTCGGCTTCGTCAATGGTTAAAAATTTGGGTGCTACTTGATTAAAAACAGGCTCGGCAACGCGTTTATGATCATGGCTTCCTAGCGTATGTTTATCCATCATTAATGACTCAACATGAGCACAGCATTTACGGGCATAAGAGAGCATTGCTAGCCCTTCTGAGTCAATATCACCCCAATAGCCCACTTTTTTATGCTTCAGCCATTGTGCTTTTAACCATGTTAGGTTCTTTCCACCGCCAGCGACAGCAATCGTATTGGCTAAATTTGGTAGCATAAAACAAGGTGTTTCGTTTTCGATGATTAAGATATTATCTGCAGGTAATTCGAAGTTTAATAACGTTTGAGAAGATAGTTTTAAAATAGGTAAATTCGCCAAAGCCAATTTTGATGCATCGCATAGTGGTCGGATAAATAGCCAATCTTTTGGTTTACTTTCACAGCCGAGCCAATCTAATAATTCAAGCTGGTTGTTTTCATCAATGGTATCTAAAGCAATAGCTTTGTCGGTTTGGTGCAGGCTTTGCACTAAAATCTCAATTGTTCTAAAATTATTTTCTATAAACTTAGTGTCAATACCTGCGACGTTTACCGCTCTAAGGTAATTGCCCTTTCCCATCCCTTCGTATAATTGTGGCATCAAGATGACTAGATTGGCAATTTGTTCATTAGATAAACGTTCAATCATATCTAAGTGATTAATTAAACTATCAAAAATCCTTTTTTGTGTGTCTGGATTTGGGCTAAGTTGAACTAGACTTTTAAATTTAAATTGCAAACTATCAAGGCGTTCAATCGCCACTTTGCCCAAAATTTCAGCAAGCGTATTAAGGTCATGGATAATTAACTTTACTGGAATAGATTGCTCACCAAGAAAACCTAAATTTTTAGTTTCTAATTGGATATGGCTATTTGGATGCTGAGTTTCGAAAATCTGCCACGCTTTAACAAAAGCTTGAAAATGTAGCGTGTTTTGAGCGGCTACTTTACCAGAACTTGGGGGTTTAAGTGTTATTTCAATAGCATTTTCTTGGGAGATCCCATGGTTCAGCAGTTGTTTAAATCTGCCTAAATTTTGCCAGTAACGCTGATTAAGTTCTTTGAGAACATCATTAGGCAGCTTGCCCCACGTAGTTTGAATTTGATTCATACCATGTTCCTATGTTTCAACATGGGTAATTTGAATGTTCATTTCAGCTAGCTGTTCATTCAGATGACTTGTTTGCTGTTGCGCTTTTTGTTTATCGTAGTCTTGCCAAGTCACTTCGGTAAGCCTGCTTTCATGGTCATTGATGTTGCGCTCACAGATAATCAGGCTATTGGCAGCTTCACGGGCTAGGTTAAGGTTTTTGTAAGGGGTTATTAAGTTGATATGGATATTGAGTTCTTTAAATACTTTCAGCACACGGCGACTGACCGATTCCTGGGTGTTGGAGAAAGCTTCATCTAAAAATACAGTACTGTAAATCGGCTTATCGCCTCCTGTTGGCGTAAGTACATAGGCAAGACTTGCAGCAACAATAATACCTGCGAACGATTCTTTTTCTCCCCCTGATTTACCGCTTGATGAGCTTAATATATCTATCACGATATCATCACCTGTTTCAGAATCTATTTTAAACTCTTCAGCATTAAAACTCATTTGGTAACGTGGGTCGAGCAGTCTTAAGCTTTCAAGGTTACTTGCTGTAGTGCCATTAGCGGCTTTATCAAGTACCGCGTTGATATCACTAAGCAGCTTAAAGCGTTTTTCATGTTCTTCTGTGGTCATGAGTTCCATGAGCATGGCAAGCTGTTTATTAAATTCGACTACATTGACAATGCGTTCTGGCTTGATTTTTAGGCGTAAAAATGTACCTTGGCGAAATTCGGTTTTTTGAAGTACCAGATTGACTTGCTCAATACCTTGTTTGATTTGTTCTAACTCACTATTCATTTTGGTCTTAAAGTTCGCCAACGATTGGGTGAGATTATTATTCATACGGCTTTTAAATTTTGTCGTAAGTTTTGCAAGCCCTTCTTGTATTAGATGGTCATAATGGGCAAGAAAATCTGGCATACCTTGCTCAGTTGCTGACCAATCTGACGTGATAGGTTGCCATTTTTCGTTGCCTTTAAAATTACCCATAATACCAATCGCTGACTTACTGTCTCGACTGATACGATTACTAGCACTTTCAATGTCTTCATTAAGGCGAGTTTTTAATACATCGGCATTGTGAGCGAGTTGTTTAAATTTTTTATCCAGTTGCTCTATGATGGCTTCGCTCATCGGGTGGTTGGCTAAGATATCGTTTTGGGTGATTTTAAGCTGATGGCTTTTTAATTCTTGAGATTTCGCCCCTTCTTTGCGATTAAGTTTAATTAGCTGGCTTTGTAACTCGTTAAGATTTTGTTCAGCTTGTTGATATAGTTGTTTTGCTTTGGCAATATCGCCTTGGGCATTTTCAAGCGTGGCAAGTTCTTGCTGTTGGTAATCGAGTTGGGTTTGCCAAAACGGTGCATTGATATCATCCCAGTTGGTTTCAAGTAATTTGTGCCAACGATTTTTTAATATTTCTATGTTGGTCATGGCTTGGCGAGCTTGTGCGAGTATTTTTCCTTGTTCGACAAGTTGAGTTTTGAACGTTTGTTGTTGAGCAAGCAGTGAGTTTAATAAGGATTGGTTATTAAAGCCCAATTGCCATTCACGTCTGTCATCGATTTTATGCGTATCTTTTTTCTCAAAACGCCCCCATTCTCGATGAATCAATCCTGTAATCGTCATAGAAAAAGGTGTATTATCCAGTTGCTCGCTATCATCGACACAGGTTAAATCATATTTTTTTAAAAACCCCTTAAGCCAATCACGGTAAGGATGTTCTCGCCATTTAAGTTTTCGCAAAAACCCATTCGCTGAAAATTCAGTCGCTGTGGCGCTGGTATTCTCAACCACTTGCACTCGTAAATGTAACCCAGTGTGCCGTTGCGTGTTGATGTAGCTAGTGACAGCTGGATAATCCTGTTTACTCACAAGTAAAGTTGTTTTGAGACCCCCTAAAGCGCGCTCGATTGCCCCTTGCCAAGCGGTTTGGCTATCCTCAATATCCAACATTTCACCGATAAATTTGGTATTTTGTGATAGATTTAATTCTTGGCAAAGGGCATCTCGCCAATGTTGTAAACGTAATGGAATATTGGAGTCTGGGCGTTGTCGAATTTGCTCTATTTCACTTTCTACACTGCATAGATCTTGTTGCGTTTGACTAAATTTACCTGTTGCTAAACCAAAGTTATTTTGTGCAGTGGTGTATTGCTCGCCTAAAATCGCTTGATTATTAGTTGCTTGCTGTTGATGTTGTATAAAGGTGGTTCGCGTTAAGTTTGTTGTGATATCCAAAACTTCACAAAGCTGTTGATAGGCAGACGCATTTTTGCTAGTACGGCGTAATCCATCTTGGGTATAGTTAATATCTTTTTGTAACGATTCAATGCGATTACCGCCAAGTTTCATGTATTCATCACGGTAAGTTTCGGCAGTTTGTCTGGTTTGCTCAAGTTGTGTTTGTTTATCAAGAATGGCAGTTTCAATAGTTCGATAATCCGTTTCTAGCACTGCAAGCTCTTTTGCAAGGGCGTGTTGTTCGATTTTGGCAAGATAAATGGGAATAGCGTCTTTTAAAACTTCAAGTTCGCTAAGTTGCTGTTTGGCTTCTTCCATTCTTTTGGCGAGTATCGGTAGTTGTTCAAGCCGTTGAACTTGTTCTTGGGCATCGACTAATATATCGTGTTCTTTCTTTAAATCTTGAAACTCTTTGACAATAGCTTGAGCATCTTCTCGTAAGTTACTCGGCTCAAGTACAAGGGTACGGATAAGGTCGGTTAAGTTATCGATTTTTTTAAGCCCTAATGCTCGAGAAAGCAAAGCTGGGGCATTTTTGTTGTTTAAGTGCAAAACTTCTTGATACAGTTTTTGATACTCATCAAAGGTTGTCATATGCTTGATATGCTGACTCTCCAGCCATGTTTTAAACGTGCGGTCATATTTCTCATCAAACTCTGCCAGTACCGTTTTTAGCTTTACATCGCGATTGGCAACCAAATACAGGCGTTTGATATCACTGGCACTGGTCGCTGTGCTATCTGCCCAAAATAGCGCTATTAGAGTAATATCATTACCATTATCTTGGCGATAATAAGCTCGTAAGCCTGTGACGACTTTTTGACTGCGTTTGGATTTGGTGGCGGTGGTTGTCCCATCATGTTCTTGACCATAACTACCACGCATATAAGATAGAATGGTACGATCTGCCTTGTCGTTTTGAGCGGCGGCGATGTTGAAATTGGCTCTACTAGGTGGCATTAGTAGAGCCATTAGTCCATCAACCAGCGTGGATTTTCCTGCACCGTTATCTCCTGTAATCAATGTGCCATTTGGGTCGATATGAGCAGTATGCAGGTCTGCAAAGGAGCCCCAATTAAATAGCGAAATTTCTCGTAGTTTTATTTGTCCGTTATCGGATTGATTAAGTAGCGTGGCTTCCATGACATATCTCTTTTTACTTATAAGATTTATTTCTAGTGCTGTGTTAATATTAAAATAGGCTGTCCTGCTGTCCGAATAGTTGCGTGTCCCCTGCTGTATTTTTTGTTGGCAAGTTAAGTTCTACTACTGTGTCATTTTTCACTTGATTAGTGACAGCATTGCTCGACTGTTCTAGATTGTGTTCTTCATCGTCATACTTGTCTGGCATCTCACCAAGCAATGCGATGTATTCATTGAGCATGGCTTGTAATAGGCTTGCATTGACGACATAACGTATCATAGGTGTGATCTCATAGCGTTCAACGTTGCCCCGTTTGAGAGTAACCAATTTATGATTTTTAGCAAAATGCTCCAGTCTCGCTGAGAGTTTTTTCTTATCTTTTGAACCGTGGTCGGTGAGTGGCAAAAATGGCGACATTAAACTTTCTAGTTTTTCGATATCGATGATGATTTCAGTCTCGCCCAAGTTTTGGCGTTCTTGATAGTACTTACGCAAATTGAGCAATAAAAGCGTGTCATATACGTTGAGCGTACGTTTTTGAATCATGGACGTAATATCTTCGCCATCCAGTTCAGCTTGCTCGGTGTCATTTTCGAAATTATCTAGCCCTGTAAGCTGTTCATGGTTTTCTGCGACAAAATCCGCTCTCGCTACGAAAGCAACTCCGCTATGTTCATCAATAATTAAGCTACAATAGATCTCGGATAAATGACGGCGAATACTGGTTTGATGACGCACAATATTGTCAAATAATTGCGGTTTGGCACTGTGCAGTATCACGCCTTGCTGAGATAAATAAATCAACGCTCGGCGTGCGTCAGCTGGCATGTCACTCTCAGTAATAGCGGTCGATTGAGCATCTGATCGCGCATCGAATGACCCATTTTCATCCATCTTTTGTGTGTTCAGTTTTTGCCTATCGCTACCATGATCAATATTTTGGCTTAATACTCTCGAAGCCTTTGAATCATTTTGCTGTTGGGTGTCAAAACAGGTCGAATTATCGGTGCTAGTTACCATGTTAAAAAAGCTGTTTGTCATTATTTTTCCAGATTTATTCGCTGTAAGAGATTTTTATAACGCTAACGCCATCGGATTATCGATAAAATCTTGAGGGAAATGCTCAGTTGTCAAAATTAGCTTAGGTATAGTTGCTTGTAGCTGATTACCAAATTTATCATTGACCAAAATCAACTCTGTTTGTCCGATGTCGGTGGCTTTGACAGCTTTTGCAATACGGATGAACGCGACCAATTCCTCAAGTCCTGCTTGAATTGGCATATAGTTATTGATACTC
Source organism: Moraxella sp. 179-F 1C4 NHS (assembly GCF_045370505.1). Lineage (NCBI taxonomy): Bacteria > Pseudomonadati > Pseudomonadota > Gammaproteobacteria > Moraxellales > Moraxellaceae > Moraxella > Moraxella sp. 179-F 1C4 NHS. Next base: position 6,175 of record NZ_JBIQEC010000038.1, read on the forward strand.
GCTATGCTCATCGCACCGTATTGATCTAAGGTGTAATAGATTTTTTTGGCGACTTCAACGACCTGGACGGTTTCTAAATTTTCTAACGTTTTTTGGCTTAGGGTGTGATTGTTTTCATGCTCTTGAATGTCGCTTAAATCAAGTTTTTCTTCAGCAATTCTGAGCCGTATACTATCAGGCGATGAATACGGCATTTTGCCGACTTTAATTGTTAGATTCAGGTATTTATCAATAATTTTTGGCGTGTCTTTAAAGGCAATTGCCCGTTTTTCAAGTTGACTAATTAGCCTATCAACTGCATGATTCTCGCTCATTGCGCCACTTTCAATGTAAGACTTTAACTGTTCTTCAGTACGTCGTCTGATACGAAATACTCTATCACTTTCTCGTGTTAGCTCTGAAATAATGGTGCTCAAAAACTGGTGGTGATGTGGGGCAAGTTGGTTTTTATCAGTGGTTTTGAGCACACTTCGCATCTGCTCGGTAAACTCGGTTAAGCGATTGTCATCGGATAACAAATGAAAAAATCCATCAAATGCACTACCCGCATCAGTTTTGGCAAGTAAGTCTTCTTGTTCAAATACTTTTTGCAGTAACTCGCCTTTACTCAAGTTATCATCAATCATTTGTACGCGTAAGGTCTTATCCATTTTGCGGATTTCTTCTTCAAGTAGCCGAAAATCCCCTGTTAAACTGTACGCAAGGTTATAAATTTCTCGAATTCGTTCCTTTTTCTCATAGTCATTGAGATAGACCATTTTACCTACATTTAAGTCATTGATTTGGCTTTCTAACTGGGCTTTTTGTTTCTCTAAAATAGCGATACGCTCGGCCGTATTTTCACTCATCATCACCGCCAAATCTCGAACCGACTCTTGGACAATCCGCAGATGCGATGCAGATGTACTGATAATCCGCTCATCAAAACTTTGGCAAAACCGTAATACCCTATCAGTAGCGTCAGTGACTGTCAGGCGGTTATCCATTTCTCTAAGCCAACCTTTTTTTATCCAATCATTCAGATAGGTCATTGCGTTAGATTCGGTTTGCCAACTGCCATCAAGCCGTGCTTCATCCAAAGCATTATCGAGCAATATTCTAGCTTGCCCATAACTAATTTCATTGTCGGTCTCAAAAGCAGTAGCAATAAAAGCTAAAATAAATGGGGCATTATCGGCTCGCAGTAGTCGCCATGCAGCCGACTCTCGAAAGTGACGTTGGTAATTTGCCGATTTTGCCATAAAGCTCATGATGATGCCTTTTTTAGTCAATGTTGTTTGGGCTTATGCGATACGCCCTCTGTCTATTTTATCCCTACGATTTGCATTAAGCTGTCAAAGCTATTAACTACTTCATAGCTAACTGGCATTTTTTCAACTGCCGCCAAGGTATCCACTTGTTCAAGCTCGCTATTGTTCCCTTGTGTCTGTTGCAGTTTGGCAAAAAACGCTTTGGCACTGGCGATTTTTTGTTTTTCGGTCTCTCTCAAGTCTATTTCGCTGGTAGAGCCTTTGGTCTCTGCGACAAAATAGACATGACGCACCTTGTCTTGATTAAAGGCAATCGCCCAGTCAGGGTTATAACCGCCAAATGGCGTGGGGATGACAAAGTTTTTGGGCAGTTTGGCATACACTACGACTTCATTGATGTGCTGCTCTAGCTCTGCCAAGAATTTGCGTTCAACATCCGAGTCTGTTTCCACATACTCCCAGACATGACGGTTGGCTTTAATTGCGGTATCTGACAAAGGAATATTACTTACAAAGATATCGTTACTATCGTATCGCTCTTGGGTAAGCTCATAGGCGATGTTTTGTACAATTAGTTTGGCTTGTTGCTCGTTGATGATACGGCTGACTTCGCTGATAAAGGCTTCTGGGTTATGTTTAAACTGTGAAAACACCGCTGAGTTTATTTTACTCAATACAGCAACGACAGTACGACGGGTCAGATTGGTACGGCTTGCCACTTGCCCGATAAGGTCATAGCGAATCGGCGTTTGTACATTTACACTGTATTGCTCACGGTTTGACTGCACTTGCCCAAAGCTGTCACCTTGTCTGAGTGTGTCGTAATCTAGACTATCTTTTTGCTCAGATGTTTTGACGGTATAGGTGAGTGACTGGACAAAGTTGTTGTTACGCTCACGGCTAACTTTATCAATTTCGCTGATACTCTCAGCAATTAATTTTTCGCTATCAAGCTGGATTTGATAAATCGATTTTTGGTTGATGCGTCGCCATAGGGCTTGGAATTCTTTACGGTTTAGATTGTCTGGGTTGATGATATTTTTGGGTTTATTACCGTTGTTAAACATGCTATCAAAGGCGTTGGGATTAACAACGCTGCCAATTAACTTATGAACGGAATTTTCAAATGGTTTTAATTCTTCTGGTAATTCTGGCAATTTGCCGTTTTCTTTATCTTGATGATAGCTTTCTGACAGATTACCTGCTTTATCCGTGTAACCATGAGAACGTAAATAGAAGAAAATTTCATTAGCTGTATCTGCATCAACGACCATTTGCCCACCCAGTTCACTCACCAAGGTTTTACCCGTAAAGTACTGTGGATTTGCTTTGCTCGGGCGAGTTGCAAGATTTTCGAGCATTTCTTTTTGTAGATTACCGACAAATTCAGCATAGCTTTCATTGGTAATCACGGTTAGGTTATTCAGCCGATGTATTTCACCGAGTGGCAGATAGCCACTGTCCATGCGTGTGCCATGTCTATCGACTGCAAGTCGCAAGCCACGTCCCACTTCTTGACGGCGAGAGATGACGTTATCCGAGTGCTTGAGCGTACAGATGACAAAGACATTGGGGTTGTCCCAGCCTTCACGCAAGGCAGAATGCGAAAAGATAAAACGCACATTTTTACGAGCGATTTGTTCGTCACTATCGAGCCGTTCGGGGAAGGCAAGCAAGGATTCTTTATCCTTCAAAATCAAATCATAGGCATCGATATCATCAGCGACCAGCACTTTTTCGCCCAGTTCTTCGTCTTTAACGCTTTTGACATTGGGATCGACCATGTGGCGTTTTTTATCAAGGCTAAAATAGCCGTTATGCGTACCTTGAGCAGTGATGGTTTTAAGATAGTCCTGGTATGGGTCATTTGTTAGGTTTAAATCAATGCGTTTGCCTACTTCTTCGCTGTAAGTCTGTTCGAAGATATCAGCATATTCGCCATTCACCGCATTGCCGTCCATGTCGTACTGGCGGTATTTGGCGACTTCGTCAATAAAGAATAAACTTAAAACTTTAATGCCTTTGTGAAACAAGCGTTGTTCGATATCCAAGTGCGAACGGATGGTTTCACGGATTTGGATACGGCGTAAATCTTTATCGTCGCCATCGCCTTTATTACTGCTACCTTGCCCGATGTGTAGCACAATGCCATTGGCAAATTCGATACTGTCAGCGGTGATTTGGGTGACGGTATAGCGGTCTTTGTATTGTTCGGCTTCTTTGGATACCACAAATAAGTCATCGCCTTTTGCAATATTCCGGATTTCACGTCGAAACTCGCCTTTGGTTGATTTGATTTCTAGCTCTAGCCGTGCAACGGGCGCTTTGCTTGAGACAACCACGTCTTGTAAGTACAGATAGCCATTTGTGCCCGTCAAGCCTTTGACTTCAATGCCTTTAACGGTGATTTTTTTGACCAGTTTTTGGTTATAGGCATCCAGTGCGTCAAGGCGATACACTAGGTTATAGTCACGCTTGTGGGTGGCGGAATAGCGTAGGATAAATAACGGGTTAAAGTTGGCAAGGCTTTGTAAGGTCTTGTCCGCTCCCATTTTTTGCGGTTCGTCTAAAATAATGATTGGGTTGTTTCTTTTAATGATATTGATAGGAATTCTGGACTGAAATTCATCCAAACCTTCCATTATTGGATTGCCAGCTTTATCCAAAACGGGTTCACCATTTTTGGTTTTTACTTGCCCGTAAATTTTTCTTGCATCTTTGCCTGTGGCATTAAACGCTTGTACATTAATAATCATGATATTAATGCCACCATCATTACTAAATTCTTGTAATTTATGCAAATTTTTGGAATCGTAGATAAAGGCTCTTGGTTTTTTGCCATATTCTGCCAGTAGGTCGTCCGCCATCATGCTAATGCTTTTGTTCACGCCTTCCCGAATGGCAATACTAGGCACGACGATAATAAATTTTGACCAGCCGTATTGTTTGTTCATCTCAAATATGGTGCGTAAATAGGTGTAGGTTTTGCCCGTGCCTGTTTCCATTTCAATGTTGAGATTGAGCGGGCTTTGGGTCAGGCTGTCGCCTTTTTTGTTGTCAGCTGTGACAAGCTCGGTGGATTTTGGTAATTGTCTATTGGCTTGCACCGTTTGGATGTTTTTAAGAATTTCATTCAAGTCAAATAACGGCGTATTGGCAAAGCCGATATTTTCATCGTCTAACATATCATAGGTTTGTAAGGCAGAATTTTGCAATATATCAGTTTCGCCAAAATCTAGCCCTGCCTGTTGTGTCACGCGTTTGGGGGTTGGCTGTATGCCCCTATCGAGTGTATAGCGGGTTTGCCCGATAAGCTGCTGTTGTCCACGGAACACATCGACGACGGCTTGTACGGCATCGAGTTGGTAGGTTAAGGGTTTAAAGGTAATTTTCATGTTTTTCTCCTTTTTCCCTTAGATAAAGCGTACATCGGTATGCGGTGATAGTTGTTTAAAGCGTTCTTTGATGTTGGTTTTGTCGCTGTCGGTGGCGATGGCGCGTTCGCTGGTGATGAATTTGAGTGGATTGAGTGCGGCAATGTCATTGACCATGGTTGCGTCGATGTAGTCTAGGCTGGCAATCAGTGAGTTACCGCCCACTTGGTAGATGGTGTGTCCGCCTGATTTGCTGGGAAGCTGTGTACGTTCGATAGGCAAGGATAACGGCACGCCTGTGTCTAGCATAAACTGAAATAGTAAATCTTCGTCGCTGCGGTCTTCTTTGATGTTGTTTTCGAGTGTAGCGAGTAGGTCTTGGTTGTAGTCTTGGGGGCGGTAGTAGATGTCGTTCATGTTGGTGGTGTCGATTTTTAGCACTCGAAAGCCTGTGTCAAGATTGCTTAAATCTTTATCGGTGTTGTCTTGGCGAATTTTTGCCCCTGCTCGGCGGATGCGTTCTTTGGATATTTCGGCGATGGTTGGGTAGCCTGCTTTATGGGCTTCGGATTTTGAATCCGTTGCCTCTGGGATTTGTACCATGATGAATTTGCGGTTGCCCCCGTCTTCGGCGTTGAGTTGCATAACCGCATGAGCGGTTGTTGATGACCCTGCGAAAAAATCTAATACTATTTCTGGTTTTTCGATAACTGTTCCAGCTTGAACGAATTGTTTAATTAACCTGAATTCGACATAAGAAAGGATAAAAAAAAGAAGCCCAACATGCTAAAGTAAGTTCACCACAAACACC
>NZ_JBIQEC010000039.1:0-11595 GCF_045370505.1 Moraxella sp. 179-F 1C4 NHS
TGAACGCCCATCAATTGTGGAGCAAACTCGACCACATACGTGGTTAACCCCAAAGTGACCAAGGCTTTTGCGGCTTCAAGTCCGAGCAGACCGCCACCCACAACCACGCCACGCTGTACTCGAGAATTGGCGGCGGTGGCGATGATGGCGTCTAAGTCATCAATGGTGCGATACACATGGCAGTGGGCATGGTCATTGCCCTGTACTGGGGGTACGAACGGATACGAGCCTGTTGCTAACACCAATTTTTCAAATTCTAAGGTGTTGCCCTTGCTGGTGATAAGGGTTTTGGTTTGCGCATCAAAACTTGCGACGCCTTCACCCAAATGCAAAGTAATGCCCGCTTGCTCATAGTTTGCCAGATCCACTAAATTAAGCTGACTGGCGTCTTTATGTTCAAAATAACTGGATAAATAGACACGGTCATAGGCAGGGCGACTCTCAGCACTAAACACATGGATTTGGTAAGTTTGGTGTAGGCGTTTTTCAATCGCTTTTTCGATAAAGTGGTGCCCGACCATCCCATTACCGACGACGATAAGATTTTTCATGTATTTATCCCTTCTAACGAAACATTGGCTTTTTGACTAGGATAATGATTGGCTTTTGGCGAGTATTATCCCAAGTTTTTCTATACTGTTATATAAGCAAACTTTATGCCAATATTTAAATTAATTATAAATTTCAATGGGTTAAAATATATAGGTTAATTGTCTATTAAGAAAAATAAATCACATTTTAGTGATTTAACCCAACCAGTAACCAAGTGATGAGCAACAGCGCTGCTAATATGCCACTGACCAGTTGCCAAAATAGCACAGGATGTTTGTCAATCAGCGGCTGTTTGGCTTTATCGTCGGCATGGCTTTTGGGGTCAAGGTCGGTGAGAAAATCACCAATGCTCTGATAACGGCGGTTGCTATCTGCTTGCAGCGCACGAATAAGCACGTCATTGACCCAAAATGGCAAATCCGTGCGCACTTGTCGCACGTTTTTGAACGCCAGTTTTTGGTTGGTTTGGGCGGTCATCGCAGTGGTCAAGGTGTCGACATCGAATGGTTGTAGCCCCGTCAGCATCTCATAAGTCACTACACCCAGCGAGAAAATATCGGAATACACCCCTTTTGGTGCATCGCTAAAATATTCGGGGGCAATATAGTGCAAATCACCCACAGGCGGTGTATGCGCTGTTTTTAGGAGTAACGAGCCAACCGAACCAAAGTCAATGAGCTTGATATGACCCGATGGCAGCAGCATGATATTTTCGGGCTTGATATCTTGATGGAGAAGATAATTACGGTGCATGGCTCGCAGCGCCATGCCGATTTGATTGACAATAGCAAAGGTTTGGGCAACCGATAACGGCGGCTGGGTGTCGATAAATTCACGCAAGCTCATGCCTTGCAAAAATTCGGTGACATGGTACAGATACTGGCTATTCATCGGCTTGGGGTAAAATTTTAGTAAGCTTGGGTGATTGAGGCTTAACCCTATTTTTTCTTCTTTTAAAAACAGCCGTAAAAATCCGCTATCGTCTTCATAATAGGCAGATGGCACTTTGATAATACGCTGATTATCGGCTGTGTCAGCGGTGCTGTCGGTTGCCAAATACACGCTACTGCGTGGCGTGTTTTGCACCACTTTGTCAATGGTAAAATGATCAAGCTTGTCGCCGACAGTCAGCACAGGCGGAATGCGTAAACGGGTAACGGCATGACGACTGTCTGTATGTTCAGCAAGGTCAGCTTTGTCAAAATCTGCATTCGCCAAAATTCTCGCAACTTTTGGTAAGACGGCTATCATCACGCAACTGACATTGTCATTACTGCCATTTTCCAATGCCACCTGACACAAGGTTTCTGGCAAATTTTCTAAGTCGAAGGTGGTGGAATTATCCAGCGCCAACAATTTGCCCAATGCCGATTGGGTGAGTAACAATAATTCATCATCACCGATAAATTCATACACGCCATCGGTCATTATCAAAAACACATCTTCGGGCAACACATCAATTTGGGCAAGTTGTAATTCTACTTGGGCATCTGCGCCAAGTGCAGCGGCTAAGGCGCCTTTGTCTCGCCCTCGTTTGTGTCTGTGGTCTTGGGTGAGTACGCGCAGTTTGTTGTGTCGTAGCCGATAGATACGGCTGTCACCCGTGTGAAATAACACTGCCGCATGCTCGGATAATAAAGGCTCGGTAAACAGCAGACCAGATAAGGTTGAGAGTAATTTGGGCAAATACCGCTGCGAGGCTGAATCAAAGCTGTCATGGTGATCACTAAAATACAAAAAATCATTGATAATATGCACGCTTTTGGTGAGCATTTGCGCCAGCGTTTCGGCACTGTTGTTATTTAATGAATCGCTAGTAACAGGGCTAGTAACTGGGCTAGTAACTGGGGTAGTCACCATGTCAGCTTGGTGCATGGTTAATTGGTCGATCAGCGTATCAATCACCCATTGACTGGCGAGCTTTGGCTGTCCGCAGCTGCTGACGCCGTCAGCTAAAGCGGTGACTTGCCATGCAAGCTGAGCGGCGCTGCTATCCCCTGTTGGCACCAGCGTTTGCATTGTCAAAGTATCTTGATTTTCCGCTTTGCGCCCTGCATGACTAGCAGCACGGGTCAGCAGTTGCGGCAAGGACTGTGGTAAGGATTGAGAACTGGCGGGATTTTGCTGAATGGCTTTTGACATGGGTTTTTCCTTACTAGCACGGTTGCTACGCATTGTGCAAAAATGAAAAAAGGGCATACACCCTTTTTTGCCTTACTAACTAGATTTCCTTGTCCGCTGGTTGACTGTTTTTTTGGTTGGATTTAAAGAGCGATTACGCTATCGCAATTCGCTCAATCGTGCCATCTTCGTGCACCTCGACCATATGTCCTTGTGGCTCGCTCAGGAAGGTCGCGCCAATAAAGGCAATCCCTGCAAAAATCGCGAGGGTAATAAAGAATCCTGTTGGCGATACCATAGAGAAAATAGTCAAAAACAACACCCCACCTACGTTACCATAGGCACCCGCCATACCAGCAATTTGCCCTGTCATACGGCGTTGAATGAGCGGAACCACTGAGTATACTGCACCGCATGCTGCTTGCACAAATACAGAAGTAAGCAGCACGATTGCCACTGCACCCGCCAATGGTAACTTGGTCATTTGCGTCATTAGCAGATAACCCACCGTTTGCCCTGCCAATGCAATCATCAATACTTTACGACGACCGACCGCATCGGACATAAAACCACCGCCAGGACGAGCAAATAAATTCATCACCGCAAAACAGCCTGCAGTCAACCCTGCTAAAGTATGCGATACACCATAGTTGGTAATAAAAAATTGCGGCAACATCGACACCACTGCCAACTCAGAGCCAAAACATGCCAAATACGCCATGTCTAAAATCGCCACTTGTTTAAACTGATAACCATATTCTGGATTTACCGCAGGGCGAGATGTATCAAATAAATGCTTATTGACTGACCAGATTTTGATATATTGATAGACTACAAGCACCGCCACCACCGCATATGCCAGCATGGTTTGATTGGCGGTTAATAATTTTAATCCGCTAGGTGACAAACGCCACGCCAACAAAAACAAAATCGCATAAACTGGTAAAATCATCACCGCATAAAAGTAAAAGTCTGCTTTGCTTGATACTTCCAAGCCGCCTGATTTTTTTGGTTTAAAATAAGTCGCGCCTTTGGGTGTATCACTGACACCACGATAAAAAATGACCGAATAAACAATCGCAATCACGCCTGTGGTCGCAATCGCATACCGCCAACCGTCTGCACCGCCATACAATAAGGCAAGAATCGGCATCGACATCGACGCTACTGCCGCCCCAAAATTGCCCCAACCACCGTACACCCCTTCTGCCGAGCCGACTTCATTGACAGGAAACCATTCTGAAATCAAACGAATCCCAACCACAAATCCTGCACCGACAAAACCTAGCAAAAATCGCCCAATCGCCAGCATTTGGAAACTTTGAGCAAAAGCAAACACAAAACACAAAAAACCGCTAATCAACAACACAGCACTATATGAACGCTTGGGGCCGTATCTATCGACCATCGCGCCGATTAGCAAACGAGCAGGAATGGTCAAAGCCACATTGAGCATCAAGATCGCTTTGACTTGCCCATCGCTCAAATGAAAATATTGTTTGATGGTGGGCATCAATGCCACATGAGCAAACCAAATTAAAAAGGTGACGAAAAAAGCAAACCAGGTGTAATGTAACACCTTGATACGGGGTAATTTCATAGCAAACAGCGGTAAACGTTGGGACATCTGCTTCTCCTTTAAGTAAGCCTGTACGGTTCACGGTAACAAGGTAAAAGCAATATTTATGCCATTGTCATAAACTTTTGTTTTTGCAATAATTTTTTTGAATGACCCATCAATTAGCTATTTTGCTGTGATAAAACTTTCACCGATTGGCATAAATGATAAAAATTTGATGCTGTACTGCACTATTTTGGTAAGTAATCGATAAGGTAAAAGAATAATGCAAATAAATAAGCAAAAAAATGTCTAAAAATATTTTAAAAACCCTCAAACAGTTATCTACAGTTAAAGAGGTTAAATTCAAAGAGTGGTCAACATCCATCACACTGTCCGACAAATAATAGCCAAAATTTAAAACACCATAAAAAACAGTAAAAAAAAACGGTTTAAAACGGTTGGCATAGATTTTGAATTATTAAATTTTAAAGTGCTAGATGCTAAAGTATTAAATATCGGGTCGGATAAGCAAGGTCAGCCAAACAATGCAACACACACACATTCTTATCATAGGGGCAGGGATGGCAGGGACACGCTTTGCCATGCAGTATGCCAAAAGCAGACTGAGTACCCACAGCGGACTGGGGATTGACAGCCAAGGCGAACAAAGTCGAGATGAGTTTGCCATCACGCTTATCAACAGCGAGCCGTATGCAGGCTATAACCGTATTATGCTATCGCCTGTATTGGCAGGGGAAAAACGCTTCGCTGAGATTTATCTATTTTCTCAAGAGGAGTACGCCAACCATAACATCACTGTAAAGACAGGCTGCACTGTTAGCGATATCAATCTTGCTGCTCATCAGGTCATCACCGACAGCGGCGAAACCATCAGCTATGACAAATTGGTGTTTGCCACAGGTTCAACGCCATTTATTTTACCATTGCCCAACCATACCGCAAAAGGCGTCATGGGTTTTCGTACCAAAGCCGATGTGGACGCTATGCTAGATATCGCAACAACCAATCATAATGGCAAAAAATCTCCAAAATGCCTGGTTATCGGGGGTGGGTTACTCGGTCTTGAGGCTGCCAATGCTTTGGTACAACAGGGAGCGAAAGTCACTGTGGTGCATGGGGCAGGCTATTTACTCAATCGCCAACTGGATAAAACCGCTGCCGATTTACTGCAAACTTACTTTGAAAACAAAGGTATTGAGTTTGTGCTCAACGCCAACTCTCAAACGATTTGCGTGGATGAGGATAACCAGGTCACTGGACTGACTTACACGGATAATGTCGACACATCCATCCCTGCCAAAACCATTGACAGCGATTGCATTATCATGACCGTCGGCGTGCGACCCAATATTGCCCTTGCGCAACAGGTCGGTATCACTTGCGAGCGGGGGATTTTGGTTGATAACCAAATGCGAACCCATACCCCAGACGTGTATGCGATTGGCGAGTGTGTACAGTTTGACAACCAGCTATTTGGGCTAGTCGCACCTGTGTATGAGCAAGCCAATATTCTGCTACATACCTTAAACGAGCAGCCAGGTAGCACCTCGCCCGTGTTTAGCGTACAACCAACGGCAACCAAGCTAAAGGTCTCGGGCGTGGCGCTATTTTCGGCAGGTGATATCGATGTGAGTCACGACTGCGAGCAATTGATTTATCAAGACCCTAGCCATAGCATCTATCAAAAAATCACCGTAAAAGACAACCGTATTTTATCTGCAGTGCTATATGGTGATGTACAAGAGGGCGGTTGGTTTTTTGAACTGATTCAAAATCAACAAGATATTTCAGCCATCAAAGATAAATTACTGTTTGGCAAAGCGTTTTGTGAAGAGTTGCTGGCGGGCTGATCTGACTGGTAGAAATTAAAAATAGTAAAAGGTTAACGTGTGACAACAACTATACAACATTTAGCACCACAAAAATCTCCCCTGACCCAAGTCAAGACTACCTGTGCCTATTGTGGTGTTGGCTGTGGCGTGTTGGCGACGATTGATGAGAATACCCAACACGTCAGCATTGACGGTGATCCAAACCATCCTGCCAACTTTGGCAAATTATGCTCCAAAGGCAAAGCGTTGGGCGATACGCTCGATCGTGACCGCCGTTTGGCACATCCGATGATTCATGGCGAGCCAGTCGATTGGGATACCGCCACCGATTTTGTTGCCAAATCATTGCAACAGACCATTGATGAATATGGCGCCGACAGCGTTATGCTATATGTATCGGGGCAACTGCTCACCGAAGATTATTACGTGGCAAACAAATTTACCAAAGGTTTTTTGGGTACCAATAATTTGGACTCCAATTCTCGACTGTGTATGTCATCAGCGGTAGCTGGCTACAAGCGAGCATTTGGCTCGGACACTGTGCCTTGTAATTATGAAGACATCGAAAACAGCGACCTATTTATCATTATCGGTTCGAATATGGCGTGGTGTCATCCGATTTTATTTGGTCGGTTAAAATCCAGCAAACAAGCCAATCCCAATAAAAAAATCGTGGTGATTGACCCACGAGCCACTGACAGCACCGCGATTGCCGACTTGCATTTGCCGATTCGCTCTGGCACAGATACCCATTTATTTGTCGGACTACTCAATTACTTGCACCAAAACGGCTATGCCAATCACGATTATCTTAGGCATTGTGACAATCTTGCTGATGCGCTTGCAGCCAGTGACAGTTGGACGATTAAAAAAGTTGCCAAAATCTGCGGTGTCGACGAAAGTGATTTAACCAAGTTTTACCAATTGTTTGCCACTACCAAGAAAACCGTGAGTTTTTACTCAATGGGTGTCAATCAAGCCAGTAATGGCACTGATAAGGTCAATAGCATTATCAATTGCCACCTTTATACAGGCAAACTGGGTTATCAAGGGGCAGGGGCGTTCTCAATTACAGGACAGCCCAATGCCATGGGTGGGCGAGAGGTCGGGGCGTTAGCCAATCTGCTAGCCAGTCATTTTGAGCTCAAAAACAGCGACCATCGTCAAACGGTAGCCAACTTTTGGCAAGCACCGACTAGCATTAGTGGTAAAGATGGTGTCAAGGCAACCCAATGTGCCGATGCTATTTTGGAGGGGCAAATTAAAGCGATTTGGATTATGGCGACCAATCCTGTGGTCAGTCTGCCAGAAGCAGACAAATTTGCCATGGCGTTACAGCAATGCCCACTGGTCATCGTGTCTGACTGCTCAAAAGACAGCGACACGCTCGACTTTGCTCATGTGGCTTTGCCCGCGCAAGGCTGGAGTGAAAAATCAGGCACGGTCACCAACAGCGAACGCCGTATCTCTCGTCAGCGTCGCTTAGTCACCCCATTTGCTGATGCCAAGCCCGACTGGTGGATAGTCAGCCAAGTAGCACAGAAAATGGGTTTTGTGGGTTTTGATTACACTCACGAATCGCAAGTGTTTGCCGAACACGCTCGGCTTAGTGGCGAGAAGAATGGCGGTGAAAAAAATACAGATAGTCGAAGTTTTAATATCAGCCATTTAGCCAATATTAGCCAAAACGATTATGATAACTTGGCACCGTTTCAATGGGGTCAACCGCATTATTTTGGACTACAAAAACAAGACGCACACACCACTATTGGCACCACTTATACCGATACCCAAAAACTGCATTTTGTCACCGTTAATCCTGCGGTACCCAAGTCATTGCCTGATGAGCAATATCCACTGGTGCTTAACACAGGTCGCTCGCGTGACCAATGGCATACCATGACCCGTACAGGGATTGCCCCACAGCTTAATCAGCATTTACCGCACCCACTGGTTGCGATTCACCCGAGTGACGCCAAACCTTTAGGTGTACAAAATAACGATTTTGTGCAAATTAACAGTCCCAATGGTACTATCTTAGTGCGGGCGGATGTGACTGAAAAACAACGCCAAGGCGATGTGTTTATACCCATGCACTGGAATCAGCACTTTGCCGCCAATGCGCGTGTCGGTAAGCTTATCAGCAATCATCATGACCCCTTTTCGCAGCAACCGCAGCTCAAGCACCAACCTGTCAGGCTGCAAAAGCTAACCATGCAAGCATTTGGATGGTTATTGATTGATAAACACTGTGATGAAAACCTGCTAAATTGGCTCGAATCGCCAGATATGACTTATTGGGTGCGTAATCGCCAGTCAAACAGTAGCCAGTATTTTTTTGCCATTGATAATCAGTCTGCATTCATGACAACTTGGTTTGATAAGCAATACTGGCAACAGCAGTTAAGTGTATGGCTCAATCAACAGGCGCAAGCCTACAACTTTGATATTATCCATTATCAACATATTGATACCGATAACACCAGCCAAGATTTACGCCTTGCGATATTGCAAAACGGGCAAGTCCATGCGCTAGTATTTTTGAGCACCCATGAGCACAAACTACCTACCCATAACTGGCTTGATAGCCAATTTGGCACAACGCTCGATAGCCATACGCGTAAATGGCTACTAATGGGCAAACCTGCCACGGGTTTTATTGATACAGGGCGGATTGTTTGCTCTTGTATGTCGGTGGGTGAAAATACCATTGTTGAGACGATAAAAAAATATCACTGTAAAACCGTCGTTGAGGTTGGCAAACATTGCAAAGCAGGCACCAATTGTGGCTCCTGTGTAGGAGAGATTAGCAAAATTTTGGCGGGGTGAAATTGTTATAACTTGTTGAAAGGATTATTTGGCGAACTTTAAGCCACTTTATAATTTCGCTTGATGTTGCCTGATTTTATCTGGTGACTCATTTATGACTAACGTTAGACATTCAAAAAAAGAGGAGAAGAATTGAAAATATTAATTGATAATGATTATCATTTATATTATCATTCTTGCTGCTTTGTAACGCTTCTCTTTTTTTATATATCTGAGTGATTTTATGAATACTGCCAATGCTAGTTTACCGCCGCGTGGTACTTTGCGCTATTTAAGTTTGTGTGTATTAACCACCCTTTATTCACCGTTGGCAACAGCGAGTGAGCCAGAACCCGTCACTACCTTACAGACCATTACTTTTAATGCCCGTCAATATATCCCAGCAAAACAGACTGAGAATGTCCGCCATGAGACCTCAGTTAAGGTACAGCAAGCTGATTTACTCAATCAATATTTACCGACGGTTGCTGGGGTGAATGTCGGTGGTACTTCGGGGATGGATCAGCATATTTATATTCGCGGTTTAGGCTCAGACAATGCAGGCAGTGCCTTAAAAATCACCGTGGATGGGGTGCGCCAACCGGAAACGCGCGGCTTTCACCATGCTGGGATTAGTGGACTTGACCCAGATTTGTATAAAACAACAGAAGTGTCAGTGGGTAATAACTCGGTGACTTTGGGCAATAATGCCATCGGTGGCGGTGTGGCGTTTACCACGGTGGATGCACAAGACTTGCTACTACCTGATCAAAAAATGGGGGCAAAGGTTAAGCTTGGCTATGCCAGTAACGATCAGCAATTTCAACGAAGTCTAACTACCTATGCCAAACCCAATGAGCAGTTGGACATGATTGTGTCTTATAGTGAGCGTGACAGCGATGGCGGCGAAGATGGCAAAAGCAACCACATCCAAGGTGATGATATTACTATCAAAAGTATACTAGCCAAAGTCAATGTGATGCCGGCAGAAGGTCACAAAATTACTGCCAGTTACCAAAGCTATGACAATGACGGTAACTATCCGTTTCGCCCCAATATCGGCTACCAAGCCAATTTACCCGCTAATATTCATCCTGGCTACACCAATAATGAAACCTATGCCCTCGGCTATGAGTATAAACCGCATAGCAATTTTGAGCTAAACAGCAAAGTTTATCATTTGACCAATGAAGCGCTGTCGCAAGGACTGCGTGGAACGACTCCCATGCGTATAGCCACGTCAGGCAAAACCGATGGCATGACGGCGAGTATCAAACAGCAACTGACGCAGCCTCATGGTGACCATGCTTTGACACATACGCTCAACTATGGGATAGAAGGCTATAAAAAATCAGCGACGTTAGAGAGTAGTGATATCACAGAAGACGCTACCAGCGTAGGGGTGTACTTACAAGACCGAATCGAATTGGGACGATTTGCGCTGACGCCTGGCGTGCGCTTTGATCATTATAAGCCGTCAGAGCGTTTAAGCAGTGACGACTATAATCAACTGTCGGGCGCATTGGCAGGGGAGTTTAAACTGACGCCAAACCACAGCTTATTTGCTAGTTATACGCAATTGTTTAATGGACCACCCTTGCCAGAAACCATTCACCAATCTGGGCAAACCTTCGTCAATAAAGACATCGAAGCAGAAACAGGCGCAAACAAAGAACTGGGGATTAGTAGCCGTTTTAGAGGGGTGTTTGACAGTCAAGACAGTATGTCACTGACAGCCAAAGTCTTTGATACCCAATATGACAATAAAATCGACCGATTAACAGGCATTGACTGTGCCACAGGCAACACAGTGACAGGCGGGCAATGTGCCAGCTACATCAATGCAGGCGAGACTACCGTTAAAGGCTATGAGCTGAGCGCAAAATATCGGCTAAATAATATGCGCTTGAATGCAGGCTATGCCCATGCCAAAAGCGACACCGAGCAAGGTTACCAACTCAATAAAGACTCAGGCGATCAGTTAAACCTTGGCTTTAATTATGATATCAATGACAAATTCAGCCTTGGAAGTGCCATCCGCCATGTCAAAGGTTTAACGCGTCGCACCAGCGCTACTGCTGTGGCTGATTTGCCAAGTTTTACCACCTATGATGTATTTGGTAGCTATCGTCCAAGCGCGTTACCGCAATTAACTGTGGATGCTGGGGTGTATAACCTTACAGATGCCTACTACTATGAGCACGTATCCAATACCGGTGATAAAGCCATGGGGCGCAATGTCAAAGTAGCGCTAAGTTATCAGTTTTAAACTCAATGGGTGATAACCATCAGCATGATGGATTGCCCATTGCTGTTTAGCATTTTCACAAAATATTGCAGAAAAATTTTGCTTATGTCCAAAATCCAATTTTTTATTCGTCCTACTACCACAAGGTTTGGCGGGGTATCAAAACAATTGCCTAGGGTATTCATCGGTGTAACCGAAAACGGCATTTTGCGCAAGGTGTTCATCCTAGTCGATACTGTAGGTTATCAATAACCTTGTGCTAATTTTGCCCAAAATAAAGCTAACACAAAGCGAAGATAAAAAAGCAACTTGAAGTTTTAAAGCCATTTGATATCAAAGTTGCTTAATATTTTAAAGTGGGTTAATTAACGTGGTTTAGGCTGTGTCCCCAATTCAAAAACGAGATAAAAAGTGCCAAAATATGCCTAAATCTATAGCATTTAGAATAGGAA